>JAEWAD010000405.1 GCA_023391905.1 Pseudomonadota bacterium
CTCCTCGTCCTCCCCGCCATCCTCTTCGCCTTCTGGATCATCGGCTACCCGATCTACGACATGGCCAACATGTCGGTGCACGCGGTCAACCGGTTCGGCAAGACGACGGCCTTCAACGATTTCGCCAACTACCAGCGGCTGTTCTCGCACCAGCTCTTCATCGGCTGCCTGATCCGGACCATCGTCTGGACGGTGTTCGTCGTCGGCGGCACGGTGGTCCTGTCGGTGCCGATCGCGCTGATCCTGAACGAGCGCTTCTACGGCCGCACGCTGGCGCGCATCATCATCATGCTGCCCTGGGCGGTGTCGCTGACGATGACCGGCATCGTCTGGCGCTGGTCGCTCAACGGCCAGTTCGGCATGGTCAACGCCACGCTCTCGAGCTTCGGCCTGCAGGACACGCCGGTCGAATGGCTGGCGACGGCCTCGACGGCCTTTCCGATCCTGATCATCATCGGCATCCTCGTCTCGATCCCGTTCACGGTGACGGTGATCCTCGGCGGCCTGTCGTCGCTGCAGGCCGACATCTTCGAGGCGGCCAAGATCGACGGCGCCAGCGGCTGGCAGCGCTTCCGCTACCTGACGCTGCCGCTGATCCGGCCGTTCCTCAACATCGTGCTGGTGCTGAACTTCATCTACGTCTTCAACTCCTTCCCGCTGATCTGGGTGATGACGCAGGGCGATCCCGCCAACAGCACCGACATCCTGGTGACCTGGCTCTACAAGCTCGCCTTCCGCTATGGCGAACTCGGCATCGCCTCGGCGCTGTCGATCGTCATGTTCCTGATCCTGCTGGCGCTGACCATCACCTATGCGGCGCTCGCCATGCGCAACGAGCGGAAGGAGGCCTGAGATGGAGCGTCCGATCCGAAAATCGCTTCTGATGTGGCTGCTCCTGTCGCCGCTGGTCGTGGTGATCCTGTTCCCGTTCGCCGTCATGGTCTCGACCGCGGTGAAGCCGCGGCTGGAGGTGCTGTCCTATCCGCCGCGCTGGCTGCCGTCGGAGATAAGGCTGCAGAACTTCGCCGACATGTGGGAGGCGACGCGACTGGGGCCTGCGGTGCTGAACAGCCTCTTGGTCAGCATCGCGGCGACGGCGCTCTGCCTGCTGGTCGCCATTCCGGCCGCCTATGCCGCGGCGCGGATGGAGTTCACCGGCAAGCGGCTGTTTCGCCAGTTCCTGCTGGTCACGCAGATGCTGTCGCCGATCGTGCTCGTCCTCGGCATCTTCCGCCTCATGGCGCGGATGGGGCTGGTCGACCAGCTGCCGGCGCTGGTGCTCGCCTATGTCGCCTTCAACCTCGCCTTCTCGGTCTGGATGCTGCAGGCCTATTTCCAGACCATCCCGAAGGAGCTGGAGGAGGCGGCGACGCTTGACGGCGCGTCGACGCTGCAGCGGCTGCAACGCATCTTCCTGCCGCTGGCCCTGCCGGCGATCGGCATCACGGCCGTCTTCGTCTTCATCTATTGCTGGAACGAATTCGTGCTGGCGATGACCCTGCTGCGCTCGCCCGAGAACAACACGCTGACCTTCCAGACCTTCTCGCTGGTCGGCGGCCGCTACCAGGTCGAGTGGGACCACGTCATGGCGGCGACACTGGTCGCCAGCGTGCCGGTCGCCGTCATCTTCGCCCTGCTGCAGCGCTCGCTGGTCAGCGGGCTGACGGTCGGCGCCGTGAAATAGCATCCCGAGAACATTGTACCTCAAGCGCGGCGGGCTCCGGCCCGCCGCGTTTCAACGCCAGCGATCGTCGGAGACCGAAATGGGACTGAAGGAATGGTTCGGCCTCGAGGGCAAGCGTGCCCTCGTCACGGGCTCCAGCCGCGGCCTCGGCCGCGAGATGGCGCTGGCACTGGCGGAAGCCGGCGCCGACATCATCATCACCGGCCGCACGCAGGAGACGCTCGACGCGACCGCGGCGGATATCCGCGCGCTCGGCCGGCAGGCCTGGACGGTCTGCTCCGACATGGCCGTGCCCGAGGAATGCGAGGCGAGCTGCGAGCGCATCCTCGCCGAGATCGGCCCCGTCGACATCCTGATCAACAATGTCGGCAATCGCGACCTGAACGTGCCGATCGTCGACGAGACGCTGGAGGACTGGCGCAAGCTGATGGACCTGAACGTCACCAGCTGCTTCCTGGCGACGCGCATCATCGGCGGCGCCATGCTGAAGCGGGGTGAGGGCGGGCGGATCATCAACATCGCTTCCATCAGCGCCATGATCGCCAATCGTGGCATTGGCGGCCGCCACTACGAGACCGGCAAGGCGGCGGTGCTGCATTTCACCCGCTGCGCGGCGGCCGACTGGGCGCCGCACGGCATCACCGTCAACGCGATCTGCCCGGGCCTGTTCATGACCGACGCCAACCGCTCCTGGAACGAGAAGCGGCCGGAGGTGATCGAGGCCTTCGTCGCCAACGTGCCGATGGGGCGGCCGGGCAATCCGCCGGAGATCGGCCCGCTCGCGGTTTATCTCGCCAGCCCCGCGGCGACCTATGTGACCGGCGCCGCCTATGTCATCGATGGCGGCTACACGGTCTGGTAGATTGGGTCTGCGGGGAAGGGCGCAACTTGCGGCGGGATTGGGACTGACTTTACCTCTCCCTGAGGGAGAGGTGAAGAACGAGGACTTGCACGCGGGCAACGAGGCCCGCGTCGCAACGAGGGAGACATCGTGTCGATTCATTTCTTCGGTCGCCTGCCGGATGGCACGACCATTTCCGAGATCCGGCTTGCTAACGCGTCCGGCGCCAGCGCCTCGATCCTGACCTTCGGCGCGGCGGTGCGCGATCTCGTCGTGCCGGTCGAGGGCGGCGAGCCGCGTCGCGTCGTGCTCGGCTTCGAGGCGCTCGACGGCTATCTGGAAAACAACCGCTATCTCGGCGTCACGGCCGGCCGCCACGCCAGCCGCATCGATCGCGGCCGGCTGGTGATCGACGGCGTCGAACATCAACTGGCGCTGAACGAGGGCGGACTCCATCTGCATGGCGGCCCGGTCGGGTTCTCGCGAAAGCCCTGGCGGATCGTCGAATCGGATGAAAGCTCGGTCACGCTTGGCCTGGTTTCGCCCGATGGCGACGACGGCTATCCGGGCGAGCTGGACGTTCGCTGCACCTATCGGCTGCAGGAGCCCGGCACGCTGTCGGTCACGATGACGGCGACGACCGACGCCGCGACCATCGTCAACCTCGCGCATCATTCCTATTTCACGCTGCAGCCGGGGGAGTCGCTGCGCCAGCACAGCCTCAAGGTCGACGCGCTCGGCTATACCCCGTTCGGATCCGACATGGTGCCGACCGGCGAGATCGCCGATGTCGCCGGCACGCCTTATGACTTCCGCGCGCCGCGCCCGGTCGCCAATCCGTTCGGCGATCGGGATTTCCTCTATGACTGCGCCTTCGTCATCGATCGCGCCGGCCACGAGGACGGCAAGGGGCTGGTGCGCGCCGCCCGCCTCGAGGCGCCGGATGGCAGCCTCGCCATGGAGGTGCATACCACCGAGCCCTGCCTCATCGTCTATGACGGCGCCGGGCTCGAGCCGAGCTGGCCGCCGAGCGGCGGCATAGCGCATGTCGCGCATGCCGGCATGTGCTTCGAGCCGATGCGCTATCCCGACAATCCGAACCAGCCGGCGTTTCCCTCGGCGGTGCTGCGCCCCGGCGAGATCTATCGTCAGGTGACGGAGTATCGCTTCACCTGACCGGCTCAGCGCGCGGCGAGGCCGGCGGCGATCGCCGCCATCGGATGGGTCGCCTTGCTGCGCGAAAGCCGCTCGACCTGGCACCGGCAGGAAAAGCCGGTGGCCAGGACTTCGGCTTCGCCGGCGATCGGCACCGCCCAGGAGGCATCGAACAGGGCGCGGCTCATTTCCTGGTGCCGCGCCTCGTGGCCGAACAGCCCCGCCATGCCACAGCAGCCGGTCGCGGTCGGCGTGACCGGCAGCTTCACGGCCGCGAAGATCTCCTGCCAGAGCCTGAGCGATTGCGGCGCGGCCGATGCCTCGGTGCAATGGACCATGAGCCGCTGCGCCCGCGCGTCGCTTTCGCGGGCGGTCGGCCAGACGTCGCCGGCGGCGCGGCGTTCCCGCAGGAATTCCTGCACCAGCAGCACGCGTGGCACATCCGTCTCGACCTCGCGCAGTTCGCTCCGCGTCATCAGCACGAAGGTGGGATCGACGCCAATCATCGGCAGGTCGTGCGCCGCAATGGCCCGCAGCGCCGCCGCTTGCCGCCGCGCCAGCTTCTCGAAGCGGCGGCGCATGCCCTTGACGTGGCTCGCCTTGGAGCCGGGCGGCATGGCGACGATCCGCGGCCGATAGCCGAGCGCGGCGAGGCCATCGCAGACGGCGGCGACGGCGTCGGTGTCGAAGGTGGCGGTGAAGGCGTCCTCGAGCACCAGCACGGTCCGGTCGCCGGCGTGATCGCCGATCCGCTCCGGCGCGACGACCGAGTAGCCGAACGCGCTCAGCCCGCGACGCGAGATCGTCGGCAGATCGACCAGGCCGAGCAGCGGCTTCGCCAGTCCATAGGCGAGCGGCGCCAGCCGGCGCGCCAGCGGCCGTGTCGCGGCGATCACGGGGGCGAGCGCCTCGACCGCGACCGCCGCATGGTCGCGCAGCGGGCGACGGCGGGTCGCGTGATAGGCATCGAGAAACTGCGACTTGAGGCTGGGCACGCTGACATGGGCCGGGCAGGCGCTGCCGCAGGCGTTGCAGCCGAGGCAGGTGTCGAGCGCATCATAGGCGTCGTTCGCGATCGCATCCTGTTCCGGCTTGCCGGCGGCAACCGCCTGCCGCCACAGCCGCACCGCCTCGGCCCGGCCCTTGGGCGATTGGCGGAGGTCGCGTGTAGCCTTGAACGACGGGCAGATCGGCACGGTCTTGCTGTAGTTCAGGCAGGCGGCATTGCCGTTGCAGTGGAAGGCGCGTTCGAAGGCAGGATCGGCGGGTGCGTTACCCTGCCGGAAAGGCAGGTCGACGATGCCGAGCGGGCGGCGCTTCACCGTGACGAGCTTGCCGGGATTGAAGCGCTCGTTCGGGTCGAAGGCCTGCTTGACGGCCTGGAGCGCCGCGAAGGCGACGGGACCGACATAGTCCGGCAGGTAGGCGCCGCGTATGCCCTTGCCATGCTCGCCCCAGAAGATGCCGCCATGCGCCTTGCAGAGCGCATAGACCGCGTCCGAGACGTCGCGGAACACGGCCTGGTCAACCTTGCCGTCGAGGTCGAGCGCCGGGCGGACATGCAGGCAGCCGACGTCGATATGGCCGTAAATGCCGTAGGCGAGGTCGTGGCGCTTCATGATCTTGTCGAAGCCGTCGACGAAGCCGACGAGGTTCTCGACCGGCACGACGCAATCCTCGACGAAGGCGACGGGACGGCGCGCGCCGTCGCGTTTCCCGAGCAGGCCGACGGCGGCGGAGCGGGTCGACCAGAGGCGCGCGCTGTCGGCCGCGTCGACGGCGCAATAGGTGCCGATCGCGCCGGGGAGGCTCTTTGCCGCGTCCTGAAGGCGCGTCACGTCGGCATCGAGCGCGTCGGCATCCGCGCCGGCGAACTCGACGAAGAGGTAGGAGATGCGGTCGTTCGCCGCGCCGCGGATCGCCGGCGGCAGGCCGTCCATCAGCCCCGCCTCGCGGGCGAGCCGCTGCACCCAGTCGTCCATGATCTCCATCGCCAGCGGCGCGTGGGCGAGCAGCGGCGTGCCGGCGGCGAGCGCGTCGGCGAAGCGCGAAAAGGCGACGACGACGAGGCGCTTGTGGCGCGGCTTCGGCGTCAGCTGGAGGCGGATGCGGGTGACGAGGCCGAGCGTGCCCTCGGCGCCGAGCAGCAGGCGCCACCATTCCAGCCGGTCCGCGGCAGGCCGTGCGCGTTCGAGGTCGTAGCCGGTGAAGCGGCGCGAGATGCGTGGCGTGTTCGCGATCAGCGCGGCGCGTCCGGCGTCGCAGGCCGTGGCGATTTCCTGGAGCATCGGCGCTGCCCAGTCGGGGGCGGCCGCGAGGCTGCTGAGCGTGCGCCCGCCGTCGAGCACCAGGTCGAGGCCGAGGACGTTGTCGCTGGTCTTGCCGTAGATCCGCGACCCCTTGCCGGAGGCGTCGGTGCTGACCATGCCGCCGATCGTGCAGCGGTTCGACGTCGAAGTGTCGGGCGCGAAGAACAGGCCGGTCTCGGCGATCGCGGCGTTTAGCTCGTCCAGTACGATGCCGGGCTCGACGTCGACCCAGCCTTCTTCCTCATTCACTTCCAGGATTCGCGTCATGAAGCGCTGGAAATTGACGATGACGCCGCGATTGAGGCTCTGGCCGTTGGTGCCGGTGCCACCGCCGCGCGCCGTGATCGGCAGGTGGGCGAAGGCCGGCTCCGCCGCGACGCGCATCAGGATCTCGATGTCGCTCGCCGCTCTCGGCGCGACGATCAGGTCCGGTTCCAGCTGGTAGACGCTGTTGTCGGTCGCCATCGCCGCCCGTGACGCGTGGTCGGTGGTGATGTCGCCGGCAAAGCCGGCGGCGCGCAGCGCCCTGGCGAAGGCGGCGGTCGATGCGGGAGCGGTCGAAGCGGGGATATTGGTCTGGATCATGTGGTGAACCCTTGTCGGGCCCGTTCAAGCACGATCCATCAGTTCGTGGTATTGGAATGAAATGAGCCTTCATTCGAAGAATACGAACATCGGCGTTCGTCACTTCCGCGCCGCCCTGGCGCTGGCCCGCGAACAATCCTTCGTGCGCGCCGCCGAAATCCTCGGGGTCGTGCCGTCGGCATTGACCGAGACGATCAAGCAGATCGAGGCCGATTGCGGCCTGCGCCTGTTCGACCGCGAGGCGCGCCCGGTGACGCCCACCGCCGCCGGGGTCGAGTTCCTCGTCGCGGCGCGGCGCGTCGTTTCGGATTTCGACCTGGCGCTGCACAATCTCAGGCGCGCCGGCGGCATCGAGCGCGGCGCGGTGAAGGTCGCGGCGGCGCCCTCGGTCGTGCTGTTTCATCTCGCCCCGGCGCTGAAGCGCTTCCATGCCGAGCATCCGGCCGTCGAGGTGACCGTGCATGACGACGTCGCGGAGCGGGTGGGGGCGCTGGTGCTCGAGCGGGCGGTCGATTTCGGCATCGCCGAGCGCTGGCACGAGAATGACCAGCTCGCCTACGAGCCCTTCCACTCCGATCCGTTCGTGCTCGTCTGCCATGCGGGGCATCCGCTTGCCGGGCGAGCGGAGGTGGCGCTCGCCGAACTCGATGCCGCCGAGGTGATCGGGCTCGACGAGAGCACGGGAACCGGCAAGCAGATCGCGGCTGCCGCAGGGTTACCAAAAGGTTTCCAGAACGGGCGCCTGCGGGCGCATGGCACGATCGCGCAGCTGACGATGATCACGCAGGGCATGGGCATCGCGCTGATGCCGGAACTCGCGGCTTCGGTGATCCAGAGCCCGGACCTCCGCCGGATTCCGGTCCGGGATCTCGGCCTGCGGCGGACGCTCTGCATCGTGACGCGGGCGCGCATCGGCCTGTCGCCGGCGGCGGAGCGCCTGCTCGCGCATCTACGCCCGCTCGGCTCGCTCGGTCCTGCGGGGGCAGGGCAGTCGCGGTCGGATTGCTAGAGCGCTGTCACGCGGAGCTTCTGCCCGCCGCGCCGGCGCATCGAGGCTCCCCAGTCGAAGAGGAAGGGAAGCGGCTCCTTCACCTCGAGACGGCAGCGACGCAGGATCTGGATCAGCGCCACCGCCATCTCGATCTGGGCGAAGCGGGCGCCGCCGCAGATGCGCGGCCCGGCCGAAAACGCCATGAAATGGGATCGCCTTTCACCGCGGCCCGGCGCATCCGGGTCGAACCGATCCGGCCTGAACTCGCGCGGTGCATCCCAGCTGGCAGGGTTCTGGTGCAGTCCGATCACCGACACGAGCACCCGATCACCGGCGGTGACCGCATGGCCGTCGAGGGTGTCCGCTCCTTCGGCGAAGCGCGACAGGATCGCGACGGGCGGGAACATCCGCAGCGTCTCGTCGATGAACGGGCGAAGGCTTGGCACGCGGTCGAGAACGGCCATCGTCGGCTCCTCGCTGCCGCATGCGGCGTGGATTTCGGCGCGCAACGCGTCCTGGAAGGGGGGCGCCGCGGCGAGGATCGACAGCGCCCAGCCGAGCGCGGCCGACGTCGTGTCTGATCCGGCGACGACCAGGGTCAGGAGCTCGCCGGCAAGGTCGATCCGTGCCGCCTCCGGCTCATCCGCCGTGTCGTCCGCGGCGGCGATCATGGCCGAGAGCGCATCGTTGCTGGACGGCCCGGCACGGCGGCGCTCGACGGCGCCTGCGATCGCCGCGCGAATTCGCGCCGTCGCCGCCTGGGCTTCGGCCAGCGTGTCGCCATCCAGGATTGAGGGGACGCCCGGGAGATCCCAGGCCCGCATGGCCGCATAGCGGATGATCGGACGAAGGTCGGCTGCGAAATCGTCGCCGAGCTCGGCCATCGGGGTCGAGAAGGCGATCTCGGTGAGGGCTGCGACGGCGGCGCGGTCGATGTCGGGGTCGACCGGCTCCGCCGTGCCGCCCTTCGCGATCAGTTCGTCGGCCAGTCCGGCATAGAGGCGGGCCACGATCGCGGTGGCGCGCGCGGTGTCGTGCGGGGCGATGAAGCTCTGGCTGATACGCTGCGAGTGTCGCCACGGGGCGCCGTCGAGCGTCAGCCGGCTCCGGCCGAAGAACGGCGTGAACGAGGCGAAGTTCTTGGTGTAGTTGGCGAGGTTGTCGAACAGCACCCGGGCGGCGACCTTGGGATCCTGGACGACGAGTACGCTGCTGTCGCCGACCGGCACGCGCTCCGTGGCGCCTGGCGTCCGCTCGGCTAGCGCATAGAGAAACGCGCAGGGATCATCGGCGATGGGCGGGCGCTTCGCGTGGCGGGGCGGTGAAACGGCGGTGGCCGCAACCCGTGGAGCCGGGGCTCGAGGCTCGGCCGGCGCTGACACCGGCCGCCTGGCACCGAGATCGGTCCGGTTCTGCACAGCCGCCTTGCGGGGCGTTCGTTCCGGGTCGGCATAGGATCGCTTGAAGAACACCCGGATCCCGGGATTGAGCTCGCGCGCGGCGCGCATCAGCCCGAGCGTCACCTTCGGGTCGGTCACCGCCACGGTCGTCAGCGCAGCCGCGTCCGCTTTTCCATCCACGGGCCGAAGATCGGCGCCGTTTTTCACCCAGGCTTCGGCGGCCGCGACCGTTGTCGGCAGCCAGCCGGCATAGCCGACGATCTTCTCTCCGTCGAAGGCGACCACGTGCTCATGCCTGAGAATCTGCCGTCGCACGGCGCGGGCGAACACCCCCAGGTTCGTCGTCGAGAAGGGTTCGAAGCCCGACAGGAAATCCACCGCCACCCCGAACGATTCGAGCGTGGCGGGCATGGTGCGGAATTGCGGTCGGTCGTTCACGGATCCGGTACGGCTGCAGGCGGCGTTCGGCAAAGGCGGAAGCCTTGGTAGGCTCCAGCCCGACGCGCGGAATTCAGGATCAGAAAGTCAGGCCAGCCCGGAGGAAGGGGCCGTGGACCAGAACGTCTTCATCGACGTTGATGTTGTAGTCGCCATCGAAGCCTGCTCCGACAACGCTGGTGTCTTCGCGCAATCCCCACCATTGCTGAGCCCGGTATCCGATCGTGAAGGTCAGGTTGTCGCTGGCATGCCAGGACAGGCCGGCGAGGCCCTCCAGATTGTAGACCGTTCGCGACTCGCTGGACGATTCCGTCCCCCCTCCCCACAAGGCGCTGCGATCGACGTCGAAACTTCCAAACAGGACGGAGCCGGACGCTTCGGCGACAAATCCGAATTTGGACGCGCCAAGCATCGTCTCGGACTGCAGGCCGACGCGGGGGCCCACGGCCCACCCTTCGGCGTCGTAGCTGGACTTGCCAATGAAGTCTTCGCCAGAGTCATAGTTGAGGCTGTTGGTCGAATGCAGGACGCGGGCGCCGAAAAGAAGCCGGGTCAACGGGTTCCCGTTGAAATGATAGCCAAAGTCGAGATCGGCCGTCTGGAAATCGAGGTCTGCCTTGACCTTCTCGTCGAAGAGCCCATCGGCGGTGGCCTCTCCCAGCCAGGTGCCGGTGCCGGTGATCTGCCAGTCCCAGCTCGGATTGAACATCCGGCGGTAGGTGGCGGCGGCGTAGAAGCCCGTGCCATCTTCAATGTTGCCGAGCTTGTCACTCTCCGAAGCGCTGATGTCAGAACTTACCCAGACCGGCCCGCCTTCGATGGAAATGTAGTTTATCGAGGTGAATTCCGGCGGCGGCGGGGCTTCGACAAGATCCGCCGCGTTCGCGGAAGTCGCGGCAACGGCAAGCAGTGGCAGGACGAACAGCGGGGCGGATTTGAGTGCTATCGAATCTTGTTCCCTGCTCGATTCCGTTGCGGAAAGTCGCGCGTTTTGTCTAGCTTGCTTCAAGGTAAGAATGCAACTTTATAGTTGCGGCGCAGGTCGAAAATCGACCCGGGCAAGTCAATATCGGAAGCATATCGACCTGGTTGCTTGTATCGGTCCGGGATCTCGGACTGCGGCGCACGCTCTGCATCGTCACGCGGTCGCGCATCGGCCTGTCGCCGGCGGCGGAGCGCCTGCTCGCGCATCTGCGCCTCCTCGGCTCCATCGCAAGCGGCTGAGGTCCTTGCGCGAGCTACGCCGGGTGCCACAATGGCACGGATCGTGTTTCCGTCCGTCCACGCCTGAGTTTCCCTCCGGAATCCCCTGTCAAGAATGGTGATTTGTCCGTGAATATTGTTTGAACTCATATGAGTTTGCGTGTAGTGGACGAAGGCTGCCTGACTATTGCACGCATGGAGAAGCGCGATGTCCCACGATCCCGTCTCGGCGCAGCCGAAGGGCAAACTCGTCATTCGCAACATCGGGATGGTGCTGAGCGGCGCCATGGAAAACCCGATCCTCGATGCGGATACGATCGTTGCCGTCGACGGGAAGATCGCGGCCATCGGGCGCGCCAAGGATCTCGACATCGATCAGGCCGACCAGGTCATCGACGCCAACCAGGCGGTCGTGGCGCCGGGCCTCATCGACAGCCACGTCCATCCGGTGGCGGGTGACTGGACGCCGCGCCAGAACCAGCTGAACTGGATCGACAGCACCATGCATGGTGGCGTCACCACCATGATCTCGGCTGGTGAGGTGCACACGCCGGGTCGTCCGACCGACATCGTCGGCCTGAAGGCGCTCGCCATCGCCGCGCAGCGCACCTTCACCGCCTTCCGTCCGGGCGGCGTCAAGATCCACGCCGGCGCGCCGATCATCGAGCAGGGCATGGTCGAGCAGGATTTCAAGGACCTGGCCGATGCGGGCGTGCGTCTCCTCGGCGAGATCGGCCTCGGCAGCGTCAAGGACGGCGAGACGGCCGGCAAGATGGTCGCCTGGGCGCGCAAGTACGGCATCCAGTCGACGATCCATACCGGCGGCCCCTCCGTGCCCGGTTCGGGCCTGATCGGCGCCGACGTGGTGCTGGCGGCCGGAACCGACGTCGTCGGCCACATCAATGGCGGTCACACCGCGCTGCCGGATCGCGAGATCCGCTGCATCTGCGAGGGCTGCAAGGCGGGCCTCGAGATCGTCCACAACGGCAATGAGCGCTCGGCGCTGTTCGCGCTGCGCACGGCCCGCGAGATGGGCGAGATGGAACGCGTCATCCTCGGCACCGACGGCCCGGCCGGCTCCGGCGTGCAGCCGCTCGGCATCCTGCGCATGGTGTCGCTGCTGTCCTCGCTCGGCGACGTGCCGGCCGAGATCGCGATCTGCTTCGCGACCGGCAACACGGCGCGCATGCGCAATCTCGACTGCGGCCTGATCGAGGTCGGCCGGCCCGCCGATTTCGTCTTCCTGGCCAAGGCGATGCATTCGGCCGGCCGCGACATGCTCGACAGCATCCAGCTCGGCGACCTGCCGGGCGTCGGCATGATCGTCATCGACGGCATCGTCCGTTCGGGCCGCAGCCGCAACACGCCGCCGGCCGAGCGCCTGCCCTTCGTCTGCAACTAGCCATCGCGTCCACACTCTCTCAGGAGCTTCAAATGACCGACGTCGTCGTTCGCAAGTTCGTCATCCGCATCGAGGAAATCTTCCACGAAGGCGGCCCCGTCGTTGCCAATCCGCCGCGTCGCGGCACGATCATGGCCGTCGTCAAGAACCCCTATGCCGGTCGCTATGTCGAAGACATCACCGGCATGATGGAAGACCTGAAGCCGCTCGGCCTGCAGATGTCGACCCGCCTGCTGGAAGCGATGGGCGGCGACGCCTCGGCGATCGAGGGCTATGGCAAGGGCGCCATCGTCGGCGAGGGCGGCGAGCTCGAGCACGGCGCGCTCTGGCACGTTCCCGGCGGCTACGCGATGCGCGAGCTGCTCGGCGAAGCCAAGGCGATCGTGCCCTCGACCAAGAAGGTCGGCGGCGTCGGCGCGGCGATCGACATTCCGATCACCCATGTCAACGCCTCCTACGTCCGCAGCCATTTCGACGCCATCGAGGTCAGCATCCCGGATGCGCCGCGCGCCGACGAGATCGTCGTCATCCTGTCGATGACCACCGGCTCGCGCGTCCACGCCCGCGTCGGCGGCCTGGCCGTCGCCGACATCAAGGGCGAGGACGGCCTGCGATGAGCAGCGTGATCCGCAAGATCGTCACGACGCTCGAAGAGACGCTGATCGAAGGCGACGTCGTGCTGGAGGCCCCGACCCGCAAGGTCGCGGCCGCCGCGGTCGTGTCGAATGCCGCCTCGGGTCGCTATGTCGAGAACCTCGACGAGCTGATCGCGCTTGGCGAACAGCTGGGCGACCTGCTGCCGCGCCGCGCCGTGGCGCTGCTCGGCATCCCCGGTGACCAGGTCGAGAGCTTCGGCAAGGCGGTCATCGTCGGTGCCGAGGGCGAGTTCGAGCATGCCGCCGCGATCATGCATCCGAAGCTTGGCGCGCCGTTCCGCGTCGTGCTCGGCAAGGGCGACGCGCTGATCCCGTCGGCCAAGAAGCGCGCCAAGGTCGGCGCGGTGATCGACGTGCCGCTCGGCCACAAGGACCATGCGCGGGTGCGCAGCCATTTCGACGCGATGGAGATCCGCATTCCGGATGCGCCGCGCGCGCACGAGATGGTCGCGGCCATTGCGATCACCGATTCCGGGCGGCCGCTCGCCCGCGTCGGCGGCCTGCGCAAGGAAGATATCGACAAGGCCTAGACCGTCTGAGCCGTGTCGAG
>JAEWAD010000050.1 GCA_023391905.1 Pseudomonadota bacterium
AGATGACCCTGGTGGGTCTCGCGGCGATGTTCGTCGTCGGCAATCTGTTCTGCGCCATCGCGCCGAACTACGGACTGCTGATGGCGGCGCGCGTCTTCACCGCCTTCGGCCATGGCGCCTTCTTCGGCATCAGCGCCGTGGTGGCGGGCACCCTTGTGCCCCGCAACCAGCGCGCCCAGGCGATGGCGCTCGTCTTCGCCGGCCTGACGCTCGCCAACATCCTCGGCGTTCCCGGCGGCACCGCGCTGGGTCAGGTCGCCGGCTGGCGTTCCACCTTCTGGGCGGTCGTGGCGATCGGCCTCGTCTCGGTGGCGGCGATCGTGGCGTGGGTTCCGTCCGACCGCGGCGCCACCGCGCCGCCGAGCCTCGTCCGGGAGTTCGCCGTGTTCAAGCGCCTGCAGGTCTGGCTCGCCATGGCGATCAGCGTGCTCGCCGCCGGCGCGACCTTCGCCTGTTTCACCTACATCGCGCCGATCCTGCAGCAGGTGACCGGCATGGCGCCGCACCAGGTGACCTGGGTGCTGCTGCTGTTCGGCGTCGGCATCACGATCGGCAATCTGATCGGGGGGCGCCTCGCCGACTGGAAGCTGATGCCGACCATCATCGTCGCTCTCGCGGCGCTGATCCTGGTGCTCGCCCAGTTCTCTTGGACCAGCCACAGCTTCATCGGCGCCTGTGTCAGCGTCTTCACCTGGGGCTGCGTGATGTTCATCCTGATCGCGCCGCTGCAGATGCGGGTGATCGAATGCGCCGGCGACGCGCCGAACCTCGCCTCGACGCTCAATCAGGGCGCCTTCAACATCGGCAACGCCGGCGGCGCCTGGATCGGCGGTGCCGCGATCACGCTCGGCGCGAGCTATGACAGCCTGCCCATCGTGGGCGCAGGTCTCGCCGCGCTGGGGCTGGCCATCGCTCTGATTTCGATACGTTTGGCGAAACGACAGGCGCCGGCGGCGCGACCCGCCTGAATCTCAGGCGTCGCGGCCCAGGGCCGGCCCGGGTTGGATGCCGTCGAGGGCCAGGGCCTCCATGGCCAGACATTGCTCGACCGAAGGACCGACGGGCGCCGGATTCCCTCCAAAGGCGGCGCTGGGCAGCATGATCGCCACCCAGACAGCCGCGGCCGCCAGCAAATTATCTGCAGTCAGTCCAGACATGACCCAACACTCCGCCTGCCCCGCGCCTCTCCCAATGCGCCGATCGGCAAAGGGTTCCGCGTCGATCCGGCATTTTTGCCAGGCGACGCGGCGGCACGCCTCACGGCATATGCAGCGTTCATGCCAATCGGATGACTAGACGCCGAAGGAACGGGTGTTTCATTGCAGCGCGGCAAGTTGCACCCCGCCCGTTATTGCGACCAGACTTATATTAAGGCGAACTGCGCGAAGAGCATCCCGCGGCGCCAAACATCGCCAAAGAACTCCGCAACATTACCTCGCGTAAGCAAGGGCATTGATTTCCTGTCGATGCTGAAGCATAGTTTTGATCGCACGGGCAGAGGACCCGACGGAGACTGGACAAACGCGCGTCGGATGCTACGGCATCCGTGGGGCGGCTAGCGCGAGCGACCGCACGATACCGAGAAGACGCAGAGACCTTTCCCCGACACCTGAGTGCCTGGAGTGCGCCGGCCGAGCGGAACGGCCGGTGAAGAACAGAGGAATGGGAAAGGAACAGCAATGCGACAGTCAGGAACTGTCAAGTTCTTCAACGCTTCGAAGGGCTTCGGCTTCATTACGCCCGACGACGGCGGCAAGGACGTGTTCGTGCACGTCACGGCCGTCGAGCGTTCCGGCTTGACGAACCTCAATGACGGCATGCGCATCACGTTCGAGACAGAACCGGACAAGCGCGGCAAGGGACCCAAGGCGGTCGACCTCCAGCCGGGCTAGGCTGAGCCATCTCACTGAAGAATATGATAGAAAGCCGCCGGCCCTGCCCGGCGGCTTTTGCTTTTCCGTACGACCGACTAGTGAGCCGCATAATCAGTGTCCACAATTCCGACACTTGCGTTAGCGAAAAGTCATCGCGCAATTCTACAGGCTGCCTATATACTGATTCACAATGAAGATTCGCGCTGCTCCTTCATGCGTCAGTGTTGAGAGTGACATGCGGACCGATGTTTCCGCCGGCGGCGGAGCCGATGTTGCTCAACACGCGCCAGGGACCCGGAGATCTGCTTTCGGCAGTCGTTTAGTTGCGTTGCGTATCCACCCGATCAAGCGCGAGGGTCGGCCATGAGCCTCATCGACTTCGAAACCGAAGACCGCCAATCCAATCCAGTCGACATGATCGAACACATCGCCGGGCTCAATGACTGGAGCTTCGAGCGTTCGGCCGACGACGAGATCACGATCTCGATCGCCGGCGGCTGGTGCGACTATCACGTCTCCTTCTCCTGGATGGAGGACATGGAGGCCGTGCACCTCGCCTGTGCCTTCGATCTCAAGGTGACGGAGCCGCGCAAGACCGAAGTGATGCGCTTGCTCTCGCTCGTCAACGAGCAGCTCTGGATTGGCCATTTCGACCTCTGGAGCAAGGAAGGCGTCGTCATGTACCGGCAGACGCTGCTGCTCGCCGGCGGCGCCGAACCGAACAGCCGCCAGGTCGAGGGCCTGCTCGAGAACGCCATCGAGAGCTGCGAGCGCTACTACCAGGCCTTCCAGTTCGTCGTCTGGGCCGGCAAGTCCGCCTCCGAGGCACTCGAGACGGTTCTGTTCGAGACCGTCGGCTAAGCCTGACGCCACGGCCGGCGCGGCAGCGCGGCGCCGGTCCACCCCCTCCGATCCGAGGCGCCTTCCGCCCGCCCGGCGTCTTTCGTTCCGCCGCCGACACGCGTAGAGAGGAGCCTTCCACTCCTCGAGAACGAGTCCGGCCGCATGTCCCTTTCCGCCCTGTCGCCCTCCGCTCCCATCGTCCTCATCGGCGCCGGCAAGATGGGCGGCGCCCTGCTGACGGGCTGGCTGGCCGGCGGCCTCGATCCGAAGGCCGTGGTCGTCGTCGACCCGAACCCGCCGGCCGAGACGCTGGACCTGCTGGCCAAGCACGGCATTGCCCACGCCGCCAGCGCTCCCGGCGGCGTCACGGCGCGCGTCCTGCTGCTCGCCGTCAAGCCGCAGATGATGGGGGCCGCGCTGCCGGCCGTGCGCGACCTGATCGGCCCCGGCACCGTGACGGTGTCGATCGCCGCCGGTACGACGATCGCGACGCTCGAAACGGCGCTCGGCGGCGCGATCGTCCGCACCATGCCCAACACGCCGGCCCAGGTCGGCCGCGGCATGACCGGCGCCTTCGCCAACCCCGCCGTGACCGAAGCCGACCGTACGCTTGTCGGTGCGCTGCTGGCCGCGGTGGGCGAAGTCGGCTGGGTCGAGAACGAAAGCCTGATCGACACGGTGACGGCCGTGTCCGGTTCCGGGCCGGCCTATGTCTTCCTGCTCGTCGAAACGCTCGCCGCCGCCGGCGTTGCCGCGGGCTTCACGCCGGAACTCGCCGCCCGCTTCGCCCGCCAGACCATCGTCGGCGCCGGCGAACTCCTGAACCAGTCGCCGCTCCCGGCCGACACGCTGCGCAAGAACGTCACCTCGCCGGCCGGCACGACCGCGGCGGCGCTCGACGTGCTGATGGCCGCCGACGGGCTGGAGCCGCTGATGGTCCGCGCCGTCGCCGCCGCCAAGCGCCGGGCGGAGGAACTGGCCGGCTGATCGGTCGCGCGGGCCGCGGGCTTCTCGCCTCGGCATCCACTCCCTAGATGAACAGTCTGAGAAGGAGATCCGACCATGGCCAAAGCAGCCCGCACGCCCGACCCGGCCGACCGCATCACCGATGCGTTCCTCGCGCTTCTGGCCGAGAAGCCTTTTGCCGAGATCGGCCTCGGCGAGATCGCGAGCCGCGCCGACGTCTCGCTTGGTGACCTGCGCGCGGCCTTCGACGGCAAGATCGACATTCTGGCCGCCTTCATCCGCCGCATCGACCGCGCCGTGCTCGACGCGGCGGAGGCCCCCTCGCCAGAAGAGACCGCGCGCGACCGGCTGTTCGATCTCATCATGACGCGGCTGGACACGCTCGCGCCCTACCGGATGGCGGTCGGTCACATCGCCGACTCCGCCCGCCGCGATCCCGGGCTCGCGCTCTGCCTGAACCGGCTGGCGCTCGACAGCGCCCGCTTCATGCTCGCGGCGGCGGACATTTCGACCGGCGGCCTGCGGGGCGCGGCGAGGACGCAGGGCTTCGTCGTGATGCTGTCGCGCATCCTGCCCGTCTGGCGCACCGACGAGGACCCCGATCTCTCGCGCACCATGGCGGCCGTCGACCGAGCGCTCGAGAGAGCCGAACACTGGTCGCGACGCGGCGACCGTGCCGTCGATCTTCTCTGTAAGGTTGGCCGCAAGTTCGACCGCCGTCGCTCGAAGCCTTCGACACGTCGCCACGGGCGCCACGGCGCCGAGCCGGAAGGTGCAGCCCCGACGGCCTGACGCCCGACTTGACGCCGTACCGTGCCGTGCTACCCGTTCGGGTCAACGAATGGAGAGACCGCATGCACGCGCCCGCACCGAAGACGATCAGCTTCGACGATTTTCTCAAGGTCGACATCCGGGTCGGCACGATCGTCGAGGCGGCTCCCTTTCCCGAGGCGCGCAAGCCGGCGATCAAGCTGGTGATCGATTTCGGGCCGGAGATCGGCCGCAAGAAGTCGTCGGCGCAGATCACCAAGTACTATCAGCCGGAAGAACTGATCGGGCGACAGGTGATGGCGGTCGTGAACTTCCCGCCGCGGCAGATCGGCCCGTTCATGTCCGAGGTGCTCACGCTCGGCATGCCCGATGCGGACGGCGACGTCGTGCTGACGGCGGTCGAGCGCGCCGTGCCGGATGGCGGCCGGCTGTTCTGAGCACGGTGTGTTCACCCCGCCGCGACTGTCGGCAAACGGGACGGGCGACTAGATAACGGTATCAACCAGAGGTCACGACGCCATGAGCAGCCCTGATACCGAGACGACCAGCCCGACCGGCCTCCCCTTCGCGCTTACCCGCCCGATCCATGTCGCCGAAGTGGGCCTCAAGGCGCACGACGTCGAGAAGGTCGCCGACTACTACCGCGCCATTCTCGGCCTCGAGACCCTGGCCAGTCCGGCGGGCAGCGTCGTGCTCGGCGCCGGCGGCGTGCCTCTGCTCAACATCGACCCCGCGCCGCGCGGCGCACTGCCAGACGATACGCGCCAGGCCGGGCTGTTCCACACCGCCTTCCTGATGCCGACGCGCGCCGATCTCGGCCGCTGGATCCTCCATGCGAGCGAGAGCCGCCTGCCGGTCGACGGCATGGCCGACCACCTGGTCAGCGAGGCCTTCTACCTGACCGACCCGGAAGGCAACGGCGTCGAGATCTACTCCGACCGCCCGGCCGACAGCTGGGACTGGGACGGCGACAGTGTGCGCATGGCAACCGATCCGCTCGACGTCAACGCCATCGTCGCGGCGCTCGACGATCCGGCGTCGCGCTGGAACGGCGCGCCGGAACTCCTGCGCATCGGCCATGTGCATCTGCGCGTGGGCGACGCCCGCGCTGCGTCGGACTGGTGGCAGTCGGAAGTGGGTTTGCAGCAGGTGACCGCGATGCCGAGCGCCGCCTTTCTCTCGTCTGGCCGCTACCACCACCATGTCGGCGCCAACAATTGGCAGAGCCGCGGCGCCGGTCCGCGCGACCCGAACCGGAGCGGCCTCAGCTATGTGACGCTGGCCGGCAGCGGCATCGCCGCCGAGCGCGAGATCGCCGATCCCTGGGGCACGCACATCCGGCTTCGGCCGGGCGCCTGAGCCCTCAGGCGGGAATTCGGACGGTGGCCCTGAGGCCGCCGCCCGGCGCCTCCGCGAGCGTGACGTCGCCGCCATGGAAGCGGGCAATGTCGCGGGCGATCGGCAGGCCGAGGCCCGTGCCGCTCTCGTCGAGATTGCGCGCCTCGTCGAGCCGGTAGAACGGACGGAACACGGCCTCCCGCTCCGCCTCGTCGATGCCGGGCCCGTTGTCGTCGACATGGACGACCAGCCAGCCATGCGCATGAACGCCGTGGATCGCGATCTTGTCGCCGTGACGGCAGGCGTTCATCACCAGGTTGGAAATGCAGCGCTTGAAGTCGTTCGGGCGCAGGCTGACGATCGGGTCGCCCAGAAAGTCCTGCGTCACGCCGTGGCCGACACGGCGCGCATTCTCCGCCACCTCGGCGAGCAGCGTGCCGATATTGGTCGCCGCCGTCGGTTCGTTCGCGTCGTCGCGCGCGAAGGCCAGATAGCCCTCCAGCATGCGCTGCATGTCGTCGACGTCGCGCCGCATGGCGCGGACATCGGGCGTTTCCTTGAGCAGCGCCAGCTGCAGCCGGAAGCGCGTCAGCACGGTGCGGAGATCATGGCTGACACCGGCGAGCATCGTCGTGCGCTGTTCCATCTGGCGCTCGATGCGGTGACGCATCTCCATGAAGGCGGCGCTGGCGCGACGCACCTCGCGGGCGCCACGCGGGCTGAAATCGGCGGTCTCGCGGCCCATGCCGAAATCCTCGGCCGCGTCGGCGAGCTGCTGGATTGGCCGGATCTGGTTGCGAAGGAAGGCGATCGCGATGGCCAGCAGCACCAGGCTGGTGCCGACCATCCAGAAGATGAAGATCTCCGAATTCGACGCATAGGTCTGGCTGCGCCGCGCCAGCACGCGCAGCACCTTGTCGCCGAGCTGGATGCGGATCTCGACCAGGTTGGAGCGGCCGACGGTATCGATCCAGAACGGCTTGCTGATCTGGCGGCCGATCTCGCGCGAGAGCGCGCTGTCGAGCAGCGAGAAGAACGGCTTCGGCGCGGCGGGCGGCAGCTGCTCGTTCGGTGCGACCGAGACGATCAGGCCGAGCCTGTCCTGCGCGATGCGGATGATCTGGGTGTAGTTCGGATCGGCCGGATAGGTGTCGATCAGGTCGACGATCGCCGCGATGTCGCGCACGGTCGCCGCGGACAGGCGCTGCGTGACCGTCTGCCAGTGCCGCTCCATGAAGACGAAGGCGACGACGGACTGCAGGATGACGATCGGTGTGATGATGATGATCAGCGCGCGGGCGTAGAGGCCCTTCGGCATTGCCGCGCCGAGGCGCTTGCCGACGAAGCGGTACGGCACCATCAGCACGTCGAACACGGGCTGGGCGCGCCGGGCCACCCGGCGCAGCGCATTGACGGCGGGCGAGCGCGCCAGGCGCCGCAACCCCACCACGGCCGGCCACTCGTTCCACCCGCCGGTTCCGCGGCTGCGCTGGAAGGAATGCGGAGGCTTGTCCATCAGCGCGCCCTCGCGCCGGCGAGGCGGCCGTCGACCCGTGTCACGCTTCGGTCACCAGGCGGTAGCCGATGCCGCGCACCGTCTGCAGGAAGAGCGGATTGGCGGGATCGACCTCGATCTTGCGGCGCAGCCGGTTGATCTGGACATCGATGGTGCGCTCGCCGGCCGGTTCGTCCTCGGCCAGCAGCGACAGGCGCGGCACCGTCTCGTTCGGCGTTTCGGCGAAGACGGCCATGATCTGCCGCTCGCGATCCGTCAGCCGGATCGTCTCCTGCCCGCGCCGGAGCTCGCGCCGCGCAATGTGGAAGGTGAACGGCCCGAACCGGACCTGCTCGATCAGCGGCGCCGCCGGCGCGGTGCCACGCTTCAGGATGGCGTTGATGCGAAGCAGAAGCTCGCGCGGCTCGAACGGCTTGCCGAGATAGTCGTCGGCGCCGAGCTCCAGCCCCTTGATGCGGCTCTCGATCTCCGCCCGCGCCGTCAGCATCAGGATCGGCACGTCCATGGTCTCGCGCAGGCTGCGCAGCAGGTCGAGCCCGTTCTCGCCCGGCATCATCACGTCGACGACCAGGAGGTCGAACGCCAGCCCGCCCAGCAGCGTCCGCGCCTCGGCCGCGTTGGCCGCGACATCGACGCGAAAGCCGTTGTCGTTCAGATAGCGCGACAGAAGCGAGCGGATACGGGCGTCATCGTCGATGACCAGAAGATGCGGCGCATCATCGGCCAGGGCGTCCGTCACGACATCGCTCATCTTGCATACTCCACGCGCATCACTGCTCGATCATCTGCGCGACCTTATCGCGTTCCGTCGGATCGATCATCAGCCGCAGGAAGCGCTCGGCCGCGATCCGGCCTTCCGGCCCGAGCGGCGCCAGCGCGGCGCGGATGCGCTCCACCTGCGGCTCGGTCAGCCGCTGGTCGAGCGCCCTGCCCTTCGCCGTCGCATAGAGCAGACGCTGGCGCCGGTCGACGGGCCCCGGCACCTGCTCGATATAGCCGGTGTCGATCAGCTGCTTCAGGACACGCCCGAGGCTCTGCTTGGTGATCTTGAGAATGTCGAGCAGGTCCGCCACCCGCATGCCGGGATGGCGGTTGACGAAGTGCACGACGCGGTGATGGGCGCGGCCGAACTGGAACTTCGCCAGCACGACGTCGGGATCGGAGACGAAGTCGCGATACGCATAGAAGAGAAGTTCGATCAGGACGAGCTCGGGCTGCTGCTGAATCGATAGCGGCGTTGTCACGGTCTCATCGCGCTGCACGGATACAAGTCCCTTCGAATCGGTCGCGAAATTTATGTCAGCCATATTGACATATTTCGGTTCGATTGTTACCTCTAGAACGGTCGCGGCGAAATGATCGAACGCGCCCGTCGTTTCCCGCCCCGCTGGCTCTGCATGCAGGATGGTTTGCGACCGGCACATTACCGACTGTTTCGAGGCCGCGCAAAAAACCGTCGCCAGATCCGACTTTACTTTGCCCGTCTGGCGCGAGAAGTAAGCACGATAATCAACGCCAACAGGGCGCGACCGCAGAGTGCGGCCGTTTTGGAGTGAGGAATATGAGCGCGGTTCCCTTCGACCAGAAAGATGGCTGGATCTGGATGAACGGATCCTTCGTCCCCTGGAAGGACGCGAAGATTCACGTACTCACCCATGGCCTGCACTATGCCAGCGCGGTGTTCGAAGGCGAGCGCGCCTATGGCGGCGAGATCTTCAAGCTGCGCGAGCACACCGAGCGCCTGTTCCACTCGGCCGAAATCCTCGACTTCAAGATCCCGTACACGCTGGACGAGATCGACGAGGCCTGCAAGGCGACGCTGACCAAGAACGGGCTGGTCGACGGCTATCTGCGCCCGATCGCCTGGCGCGGCAGCGACGCTCTCGGCGTCTCGGCCCAGAAGAACAAGATCAACGTCGCCATCGCCGCCTGGGAATGGCCGTCCTACTTCACCCCCGCCGAGCGCCTGAAGGGCATCCGTCTCGACTGGGCGAAGTATCGCCGCCCCGACCCGAAGACGGCGCCGTCGCTCGCCAAGGCGTCGGGTCTCTACATGATCTGCACGATCTCGAAGCATGCCGCCGAAAGCCGCGGCTATGCCGACGCGCTGATGCTCGACTGGGAAGGCAACGTTGCCGAGGCGACCGGCGCCAACGTCTTCTTCGTCAAGGACGGCGTCATCCATACGCCGCTGGCCGACCGCTTCCTGAACGGCATCACCCGCCAGACCGTGATCGGCCTCGCCAAGGCCAAGGGGATCGAGGTGATCGAGCGCCGCATCGCTCCGGAGGAGCTGTCGACCTTCACCGAATGCTGGCTGTGCGGCACCGCCGCCGAGGTCACTCCGGTTTCGGAGATCGGCGAGTACAAGTTCACGCCCGGCAAGATCAGCGCCGACCTGATGCAGGCCTATACGGACCTGGTCCAGCCGGCCAAGGTCTCGGCCTGAACGAGATCCCTGGATCCAACGATCCAAGGCGGAACACGAAAACGGCCGGAGCTCGCTCCGGCCGTTTTTCTTTGTCCAGAGTTCAGACGGATTGCGCCGAGAGCTCCGTTCGCCAGTGCTGGCAGCGCTCCTTCAGCAGCGCGTCGCGGATATAAGGCAGCTCTTCCGGCTCCAGCCGTTCCAGCACGTCCAGCCGGAAGGCCGCGGCGCCATGCCGGTCCCATTCCAGCTGCAGGCTCTTCACCGTGCAGCTGCCCAGTCCGAGCGTGAACCAGAGCCGGTTCTCGATCGCATCGAGATTGAGGGACTTGCCGACCCAGACCGTACCGGTCGCCGCGTTGCGGACGGCGTAGATTCCGACCGCCTCTTCCCGCTTCTTGTAGGCGGAAACCGCCGCCTTCCGCGCGTCGCGCTGCATCTGTCCGCTCCATCGCCGTCCCATACGGCATCCACCGCGGTTTCGCGGCGTCGGAGCTTTTTTACCCGGGCAATATACAGGCGTCAATATTACCCGGGCGAAATAAACGGATCAGCGCTCTTCCGGCAACGGCGCGGCGACGACATGGCCCTGGGTCAGCACGGCGAGCTTGGCCTCGAGTTCCGCGACCCGCGCCGACAGCGCCTCATTCTCGGCGCGCGCCTTCTGCGCCATCTCGCGCACGACATCGAACTCATCGCGCTTGACGAAATCCATGTCGGCGAACAGGCGCTCGGCCTGGTGCTTCATCACCGTTTCCGCTTCGCGCTTGACGCCCTGCGCCATGCCCGCGGCATCGGTCATCAGCTTGGCGAATTCGTCGAACAGCCGGTTCGGGGTCGTGTTCATGGGCAGCCTCCGGGAAACGAAATACTTGTCTCTAGTATGGTTGTGGCCGATGCGGCGGACAAGGTGTCGACGGGTCGCGCACCCACGGACTTGACCCTTCCCCCCGGATCAGCGCACCAATGCCGCCCGACCGAATGCCGGAGCGCCCCATGCTGTTCGTCCTCCCCTTCCCGGCCATCGATCCGACCCTGATCGAGATCGGGCCGTTCGCGATCCGCTGGTACGCGCTCGCCTATATCGTCGGCATCCTGATCGGCTGGTGGTACGCCAAGCGCCTGGTTTCCAATGCCGCGCTCTGGGGCCCGGCCGGCGCGCCGATGAAGCCAATCGACATCGACGATTTCGTCGTCTGGGCGACGCTCGGCATCATCGTCGGCGGAAGGCTGGGCTACGTCCTGATCTATGATTTCGACGTATTCCTCGCCGAGCCGTGGCAAATCCTGCAGGTCTGGAACGGCGGCATGTCGTTCCATGGCGGCTTCCTCGGCACGGTGATCGCGATGATCCTGTTCGCCCGCTCGCGCAAGATCCCGACCTGGTCGCTGATCGACGTCGTCGCGCCGTCTGTCACCTTCGGCCTGCTCTTCGGCCGCATCGCCAACTTCATCAATGGCGAGCTCTGGGGCCGGCCGACCGACGTCGCCTGGGCCATCATCTTCCCGCATGCCGACGGCCAGCCGCGCCATCCGAGCCAGCTCTATGAGGCGCTGCTGGAGGGGCTGGTGCTGTTCCTGGTGCTGCGCTTCTTCACCCACAAGCAGCTGCGCCTGCGTCAGCCCGGCTTCATCTCGGCGATCTTCGCCATCGGCTACGGACTGGCGCGAATCTTCTCCGAGTTCTTCCGCGAGCCCGACATCCAGATCGGCTATTTCTCCGGCGGCCTGACCATGGGCATGCTGCTGTCGCTGCCGCTGGTGCTTGCCGGCATCGTCCTGCTCGTCGTTTCCACGCGTCGGCCGGCGCCGGCCGCATGACGCCGCTCGGCGAAAAGCTGATCCGGCAGATTGAGGCCTTCGGCCCGATCACCGTCGCCGACTACATGGCCGCCTGCCTCGGCGATTCAGAGCACGGCTACTACATGACGCGCGAACCCTTTGGCGCCGCCGGGGATTTCATCACCGCGCCCGAGATCAGCCAGATGTTCGGCGAGCTGATCGGGCTCTGGGCCGTCGAATGCTGGCAGCGCATGGGCGGCCCCGCTCGCTTCGCGCTGGTCGAGATCGGTCCGGGGCGCGGCACGCTGATGGCCGACGCGCTGCGGGCGGCGCGGATCGCGCCCGGCTTCGTCGAGGCGGCCGGGATCACGCTGATCGAAACCAGCCAGCGCCTGCGTGCGATCCAGCGCGCAACGCTGGCGAAGCATGACGTGGCCTGGCTCGACCGCGTCGACGACCTGCCCGAAACACCCGCCATCGTCATCGCCAACGAGTTCTTCGATGCACTGCCCCTCCGGCAGTTCCAGCGCACTGGCGACGGCTGGGCGGAGCGGATGGTCGGCGTCGAGAACGGGACCCTCGCCTTCGGACTCCGCCCCGGCGCCGTCATCGACGGCCTCGCGGTCGAGGCGCCCGCGGGCGCGGTCGTCGAAGTCGCCGCGATTTCCGCCTCCATCATGGCAAGCCTCGCGACCCATCTGCAGCGCTTCGGCGGCGCGATGCTCGCGATCGACTACGGCCACGCCGAGAGCGGCCATGGCGACACGCTGCAGGCGATGCGCCAGCACGGCTTCGACGATCCGCTCGCCCATCCCGGCGAGGCGGACCTGACCGTGCATGTCGATTTCGCCGCCCTCGCGGCGACCGCGCGGGCGCAGGGCGCGCGCGCCAGCCGCGTCTGGACGCAGGGCGATTTCCTGCTCGCGCTCGGGCTACTGGAACGCGCCGGCCGCCTCGGCGCAGGCAAGGACCTCGCCACGCAGGACGCGATCCGCGCCGCCGTCGAACGGCTGGCCGGGCCGGACGCCATGGGAACCCTGTTCAAGGTTCTCTGCGTCACCGGCGGCGACCTCGTCGTGCCCCCTTTCGGATGAACCCACGGAGACAATCATGAAGATCACGTCTGAAGCGCTCTCCGCCCTCCCCGGCATCCGGCACGGCTTCTTCACCCGCCAGGGCGGCGTCTCGGACGGCATCTACGCCAGTCTCAATTGCGGCGTCGGCTCGGCCGACGACCGCGGCCACGTGATCGAGAACCGCGCGCGCGTCACCGCCGAGCTGGGCGTCGCGGCGGACCAGCTCGCGACGCCCTATCAGGTCCATAGCCCCGACGTCGCCATCGTCGACGCCGTCTGGCCGACCGGCGAAGGCCCCAAGGCCGACGCCGTCGTGACCCGACGGAAAGGCATCGCCATCGGCGTCGGCACGGCCGATTGCGGCCCGGTGCTGTTCGCCGACGGCGAGGCCGGCGTCATCGGCGCCGCGCATGCCGGCTGGAAGGGCGCCTTCACCGGCGTGCTGGAAGCGACCGTCGCCGCCATGGAAAGCCTCGGCGCGTCGCGCGGGCGCATCGTCGCCGTGCTCGGGCCGACGATCTCGAAATCAGCCTACGAGGTCGGCCCGGAATTCCGCGCCCGCTTCCTCGACGCAGCCGAGGCGAACGCCGCCTACTTCACCCCCTCGGACCGCGCCGACCACCACCATTTCGACCTGCCGGCCTATATCGGCAGCCGCCTCCGCGCCGCCGGGCTCGGCCATGTCGGCGATCTCGCGCTCTGCACCTATGCCGATCCCGACCGCTTCTTCTCCTACCGGCGGACGACCCATGCCGGAGAGCCCGACTACGGCCGCCTGCTGCACGCGATCAGCCTGGCCGGGTGAGCGGCCGGCCAAGGTCTTCGTAGCGGAAAGCGCTTCTGGACCGCGGCCGGAATTGACGTTAGACAGTTTTTCGGGGTCCTGACGACCGCGCCGAAAGGACGACGATCGCCATGATGGTGAAGGGAAATCGGTATCTGGACTGCGCCGCCATCCTGGCGGCGACGCTTATTCTGGCGGGTTGCAACAACACGCTGAGTTCGAGCCAGCCCGCCGCCGCGCCCGCTACCGACTCCAGCGCGCCCGCCCTGCCGGCGGTGCCCTTCGCGACCGCGAAATTTTCCTTCGCTCCCATTACGGGTGCGCCCGCCCACATTCTCTCGAGGATGTCGACGCAGATCGCCCAGGAGGCCTTGGCGCAAAACGTCGCGCTGGTCCCTTCGGGCGACACCCAGGCGAACTACGTCATCAAGGGCTACCTCTCCGCCGTCGGCGACTCGTCGGGCACCATCCTCGTCTATGTCTGGGACGTGTTCGACGCCAGCGGACGTCGCGTCCACCGCATTTCCGGACAGGAGACCACGGCCAACGGCTCGCAGGATCCTTGGCTCGGCATCGACACCGCGACCATCTCCAACGTCGCGCGGCGGACCGTTTCCGCCCTTGTCGCCTGGGGAACGGGGGCCTGAGCGGGCCGGATCGGCGGACAAGGCTTGCCGGCCATGCACGAATCGCGTTTGCAGTGCGGCGGCGCAGTTGGTACAACGCCGCCGCCTGAACAAGCGGCTCTTCGCGGGGCCGAACCTCCCTGTATTTCATCACGTCGGGACACGAGACCTTGAAGCTGGTTGCCGGAAACTCCAACCGCGTGCTCGCCGAGGCGATCGCCACCTATCTCGAAATCCCGCTCGCGAAGTGCTCCGTCCGGCGGTTCGCCGACGAGGAAATCTTCGTCGAGATCCAGGAAAACGTGCGCGGCGAGGACGTGTTCGTCGTCCAGTCGACCAGTTTCCCGGCCAACGACCACCTGATGGAACTCCTGATCATCATCGACGCGCTGCGCCGCTCCTCGGCGCGCCGCATCACGGCGGTGATCCCCTATTTCGGCTATGCCCGCCAGGATCGTAAGGCCGGCCCGCGCACGCCGATCTCGGCCAAGCTGGTGGCCAACCTGATCACCAATGCCGGCGCCGACCGCGTCCTCACCCTCGACCTGCACGCCGGGCAGATCCAGGGCTTCTTCGACATCCCGACCGACAACCTCTTCGCCGTTCCGGTGATCACCCGCGACATCAAGGAGCACTACGAGCTCGAGAATGTCATGGTCGTGTCGCCGGACGTCGGCGGCGTGGTGCGCGCCCGCGCGCTGGCCAAGCGCATCGACGCGCCGCTCGCCATCGTCGACAAGCGCCGCGAGCGTCCGGGCGAGTCGGAAGTCATGAACATCATCGGCAACGTCGCCGGACGCGACTGCATCCTGTTCGACGACATCGTCGATTCCGGCGGCACGCTCTGCAACGCGGCCGAGGCTCTGCTGGCGCAGGGCGCCAAGTCGGTCGTCGCCTACATCACCCATGGCGTGCTCTCGGGCGGCGCCGTCGCCCGCATCAGCAACTCGGTGCTGAAGGAGCTGGTCATCACCGACTCGATCCAGCCGACCGAGGCCGTGCGCCAGGCGCCGAACATCCGCGTCACCTCGATCTCGACCCTGCTCGGCGAAGCGATCAACCGCACCGCCAGCGAAAAGTCGGTCTCGAGCCTGTTCATCTGAAATTCGTTACCGCCGCCCTCGGGCGGCACGATCAAAAAAGGCCCGGATGCCAGTCAGGCAGTCCGGGCCTTTTGGTTTTCGCACCCTCGTCCGGGCCGATTCCTCCAAACTCAACCATCATCGTGAGGTGCACGGCGAAGCCGGGCCTCGAAGGAGGGTCCAGGGATCACCCTGATGGAAGACGTCGCCGGACTTCGCCGGCCAGCTGGAGTGCTCCGCTGGATCCTCCTTCGAGGCTTCGCTCTCGCGAAGCACCTCAGGATGATGGCGGGGCCAATCCGGACGCTCGCAATATCGTCCGAACGCTCTACCGACCGCCGTCCAGCCCGACGAGCGCGACCTTGGAATAGCCGGCTTCGCGGAGCTTGTTCATGACCTCCATGACGTCGCCATAGGGCACCTTGCGGTCGGCGCGGAGATAGAGGCGCTCCTCGCGATTGCCTCCCGTCGCCGTGTCCAGGGCGCTGCCCAGCCCCTCGGCCGAGATCGGGTCATTGCCGAGCACCAGCGACAGGTCGGCCTTCAGCGACAGGAACAATGGCTTGTCGCTGCGCGGAGCCGCCTTGGCGTTGGAGCGCGGCAGGTCGACGGGCGCGTCGACGGTCGCCAGCGGCGCCGCGACCATGAAGACGATCAGCAGCACCAGGATCACGTCGATGAACGGCGTGACGTTGATCTCGCTGTTCTCGACGAGATCCTCGTCGTGATGGCTGAGCTTGGTGGCCATGACGCCGCTACTCCGCCGCGACGAGGCGGGACGAGCCGCGCGCCTGCGCCCGGTCGAGATCGCGCGAAACAAGGCGCATCGTCTCGGCCGCCGCATCGGCGATCACCGCCTTGTTGCCGGCGATGACGCGGACGAAGACGTTGTAGAACAGCACCGCCGGGATGGCCGCCACCAGGCCAAGCGCGGTCGCGAACAGCGCCTCGGCGATGCCCGGCGCCACGACGGCGAGGTTGGTCGTGTTCGCCTGGCTGATGCCGATGAACGAGTTCATGATGCCCCAGACGGTGCCGAACAGGCCGATGAAGGGCGAGAGCGAGCCGACGGTGGCCAAGATCGCCGTGCCACGCACCATCTCGCGACCCGACGCGGATTCGATCCGCTCGAAGCGCGAAGCCACGCGTTCCTTGATGCCGTCCGCCGACAGGCCGGCCGAGATGGCCACCTCGTCGGCCGCCGCCTGCACCAGCCGCGCCGCCGCGTTCTTGCGCCGCGCCACCTGCGTCTCGGCCTCGGCCAGCGTGCGCGCGTGGGCGATCCGCTCGGCGAGCGAACGCGTGCGATGGCGGATGCCGAACAGTTCCAGCGACTTCGACAGGAAGATCGCCCAGGTGAGGATCGAGGCAACCGCCAGGATGATCATGACGGACTTCACGACGATGTCGGCCTGCGCGTACATGCCCATCGGCGAGAGGTCGTGCGGCAGCGTGCTGCGATCGACACCGGCTTCGGCGCCCTGGGGCGGTTCCGGAGCGATGTCGTCGATCGGCATCGCCTGCTCGATGGCCGGTCCGCCCGGCATCGGCGTCTCCGACTGGGCCAGAGCCGCGACGGGCCCCAAAGGCAGTGCGAGCCCGACGATCGCGACGAGAAGCATCGCACCGCGGCTGAGGTTTGCAAGCATGACAGACGTACCCGTCTAAAAGATGAGTTTCACACTCCGAATAACGCACCACCCCCGTCGACGCAACCCGCCCACCCCGACGAGACCTTGAAGCAAGGCCGCCCTTCCCCATCTCCGGGGACACGCGACAACGGCGCGCGAAAGCGGCCGGCGCCTTGTTCCCGCGGCACGCCTCGTCTATAAGGACGCCGGCCGCGCCGACACCCCTGGAGGCACCGCGGCCTTTTTCTGTTCCACACAAGGAGAACTCCGATGAGCAACACCTACGAGCTCACGGCTTCCGTCCGCAACCGCGTGGGCAAGGGGGCCGCCCGGGCGTCGCGTCGCGAAGGCAAGATTCCCGCCGTCATTTACGGCAACAAGCAGCCCCCGCTGGCCATCGAGCTGGACCACAAGACCATCTTCATGAAGCTCCATGGCGGCGGCTTCCTGACCACGGTCGCCACGATCGACGTCAACGGCGAGAAGATCAACGTGATCCCGCGCGACTACGCGCTTGATCCGGTCACCGATCAGCCGATCCACGTCGACTTCCTGCGCGTCACCGCCGGCGCGACTCTGCACGTCCAGATCCCCGTGCAGTTCATCAACGAAGAGAAGTCGCCCGGCCTCAAGCGCGGTGGCGTGCTGAACGTCGTCCGTCATGACATCGAAGCCACGGTTCCGGCCGATGCGATCCCCGATCACATCGTCGTCGACCTGACCGGCCTCGAGATCAACGACGCGGTCCACATCTCGGCCGTCAAGCTCCCGGCTGGCGTCAAGCCGGTCATCGCCGAGCGCGACTTCACGATCGCCACGATCGCCGCTCCGGCTGGCCTGAAGAGCGAAGAAGGCGAAGCTGCGGCCGCTGAGGCTGCTCCCGCCGCCAAGGCGTAAGCTTCGGTCCCTTCTCCGGTTCAGCGTGGGGGAAGCACGATGCTCCTCATCGTCGGTCTCGGTAACCCGGGCAGCCAGTACGCGCTCAACCGGCACAATATCGGCTTCATGGCGGCGGATGCGATCCACCGCCGCCATGGCTTCAGCCCCTGGCGCTCCAAGTTCCAGGCGCTGGTCTCCGAGGGCACGCTCGCGGGGCGCAAGACGCTCCTGATGAAGCCCCAGACCTACATGAACGAAAGCGGCCGCGCCGTCAGCGAGGCGGCCCGCTTCCACAAGATCCCGAATGCCGACATCGTCGTCATGCACGACGAGCTCGACCTGCCGGCTGCCAAGATCCGGATGAAGACCGGCGGCGGCCATGGCGGCCACAACGGCCTGCGCTCGATCAGCGCCCATGTCGGCGAGGATTACCGGCGGCTGCGCCTCGGCATCGGCCATCCGGGCTCCAAGGAGCTCGTGCATGGCTATGTCCTGCATGACTTCGCCAAGGTCGACGGCGAGTGGATCAACCCGCTGCTCGACGCCATCGCCGACAACGCGGCGCTGCTCGCCGACGGCAAGGACAGCACCTTCGGCAACCGGCTGCACCGCAGCCTGGAGCCAGAGAAGCCGGCGAAGCCCGCCAAGGCAAAGGCGGAATCCGGGGCGGAGGCGCAGGCCAAGCCATCCTCGGGCGGCCGCACGGTCGCCGCATCGATTTCACCAGCTTCGCCGCCGGCCGGCGGGCCGTTCGCGGCGGGGCTGAAGCGCCTCTTCGGCGTCAAGGACGAGTAAGGAACACCCAATGGGCTTCAAATGCGGGATCGTCGGCCTGCCGAATGTCGGCAAGTCGACCCTCTTCAACGCGCTGACCAAGACGGCGGCGGCGCAGGCGGCGAATTATCCGTTCTGCACGATCGAGCCGAACACCGGCGAAGTCGCCGTTCCCGATCCCCGGCTCGACAAGCTGGCCGAGATCGGCAAGTCGCAGCAGATCGTGCCGACCCGCCTCACCTTCGTCGACATCGCCGGCCTCGTGCGCGGCGCCTCGAAGGGCGAAGGCCTCGGCAACCAGTTCCTCGCCAATATCCGCGAAGTCGACGCCATCGCGCATGTGCTGCGCTGCTTCGAGGACGGCGACATCACCCATGTCGAGGGCCGCATCGATCCGGTCGCCGACGCCGAGACGGTCGAGACCGAGCTGATGCTCGCCGATCTCGACAGCCTCGAGCGCCGCGTCACGCCGCTGCGCAAGCGCGCCGCCACCGACAAGGAGGCGAAGGCCCAGGTCGTCATGATGGACGCCGTCCTCGAATTGCTGCGCGAGGGCAAGCCCGCACGCCTGCTCGACGTCTCGGCCGAGGACCGCCCCATCTTCGACGGGCTGAACCTGCTGACGTCGAAGCCGGTCCTCTATGTCTGCAACGTCGAGGAATCAGCGTCCGCCACCGGCAACGCCTTCTCCGACCGCGTCTTCGAGATGGCCAAGGCGCAGGGCGCCGGCTGCGTGACGATCTCCGCCGCCATCGAAGCGGAGATCGCGCAGCTCGACCCCGCCGAACAGGAGGAGTTCCTGGAGACGCTGGGCCTCGAGGAGCCCGGCCTCGACCGCCTGATCCGCGCCGGCTACGATCTTCTCGGCCTGATCACCTATTTCACGGTCGGCCCGAAGGAAGCGCGCGCCTGGACGATCACCAAGGGCACCAAGGCCCCGCAGGCGGCCGGCGTCATCCATTCGGATTTCGAGCGCGGCTTCATCCGCGCCCAGACGATCGCCTTCGACGACTATACCCGCCTTGGCGGCGAGGCCGGCGCCAAGGATGCGGGCCGGGCGCGTGACGAAGGCAAGGAATATGTCGTGACGGACGGCGACGTCCTGCTGTTCCGCTTCAACACCTGAGGCGATCCGCTTCGATCACAAAAAAGGCCCGGCGAACGCAGGTTCGCCGGGCCTTTTTGTTGGATCGCGGAATGAGGCACCTCAGCCGGCCTTCGGCTTCTCGGCCTCGCGCGCCAGGGCCTTGGTGATCTCGTCTTCGAGCGTGTCCACGACCGGGACCTCGGTGGGCACTGCGGCGGCGTCCTTGCCTCCGGCCGACTTCTTCTCGTCCGGCTTCAGGGGTTCGTCCGCCTTCTTGCCCTCATCCGGCTTTTTGGCCTCTTCCGGCTTCTTGAAGTCGTCAACCTTGCGGCTCTCGACGCGCTTCGGCTCGACCGGACGGGCAGCCGGCTTCACCTCCGGTGCCGCAACGGCAGCGACCGGCTCGGCGGAATCGTTCCGCCCGCCTGACGGCGGCGCCTTCTCCGGATGCGCGGCCACCGGTGCAACGGCGGGCGCGCGCGCCGGCACCGTTGCCGCGCCCTCGCGACGGGCCCGGATCTCGGCGAGACGCGCCTCGAGCGAACTCGTCTCCGGGGACTTCGGCTCTACCGGCCTCGGCTCCACCGGCTTGGGCTCCGGCGCGAGCGGCTCCTGCCAATCCAGATCGAGCGGCTGCGGCGGCATGGCGGACGGCGGCTCCGGTTCGGCAAGCGCCTGCTCGAGCACATCGGCAAACGACCGAACCGGCTGCTCCGGCCCGGCCGGCGGGACGACGGCGTGGGGTGCCGGAGCGTGCCGCTCGCTCGCCGGGGCAAGGCCATCCCGGATGTCCATCAGGTTCTCGTTGACCCGGAACAGCATGATGACAGCCTCGCAGAGCGTGCGCGCCAGCACGATGCCCGCGAAGCCGCCGAGGATGCTCAACGCGATGGCAAGCAGGCCGCCGGCCGGATCCGCGGCGACCTGCGCGACACCTCCGACCACGCCGGCAACACCGAGCAGCACCGCGATGGCCGTCAGCAGCCAGAACAGCAGCTCGATGAACGACGTCGCGACGAACCGATCCCATTTGAAGAGATCGAGGAAAGAAATCATGCCGTCACTCCAAACACCACGCACGCAACCGGCCGCGTCACATTCTCACAACTCGCGACGCGCCGCATCTTCCCACGCTCTGAACCCGGCATCCGCCAGCATTGTGGCGACATATTCACTGGCGATGTCCGACATCTTCGGCTCGTAGGTGCGAATTCGACTGACGACCGGCGCGAACATCGCGTCCGCGATGGTGTACTGACCGAAGAGATAGGGTCCACCGGCGCCAAAGGCGGTGCGGCAGTCCCGAAAAATCGCGTCGATCCGCGCGATGTCGGCGGCGACCCCGGGCTCGTCCAGCCCGACACCCGGCAGATGCGCGAAGAGATCCATGGGCAGCGCGACCCGGAGCGGCCGGAAGCCCGAATGCATCTCGGCCGAAATCGAGCGGGCGGTGGCGCGGGCGACCCGGTCGGTCGGCCAGAGCCCGGCCTCCGGATAGCACTCCGCCAGATATTCGCAGATGGCGAGCGAATCCCAGACCTTGACCGGCTCGTCGCCGCGACGGTCGATCAGGAGCGGCACCAGTCCGGTCGGGCCGAGCGCCACGGCCTCGGCCTTGCCGGCGGGCGTCCGGTGCGACAACACCAGCTCGTCGAAGGGCGCGCCGGTCTGGCGCAGCGCCAGCCAGGGCCGCATCGACCAGCTCGACCAGTGCCGCGAGCCGACGACGATGGTGAAATCCGGCATCTCAGTGGCCTTCGAAGGAAACCAGCGTGCGAACCGGAACGTCGAGGGCGCGCAGCCGCTCGGCGCCTCCGAGTTCCGGCAGGTCGATGACGAAGCAGGCGGCCTCGACGATAGCGCCGCGATTGCGCAACAGCTTGACGGCGCCCTCGGCCGTGCCGCCGGTCGCGATCAGGTCGTCGACGAGAATGACCCGGTCTCCCTCGCCAACGGCATCGACATGCATCTCGATCTCATCGGTGCCATATTCGAGCGAGTACGACATGTTGACGGTCTTGTAGGGCAGCTTGCCCTTCTTGCGGATCGGCACGAAGCCGGCCGAGAGCTGGTGCGCCACCGCCCCGCCGATGATGAAGCCGCGCGCCTCGATGCCCGCCACCTGGTCGATCTTGGCGCCCGCCCAGGGCTGCACCAGTTCGTCGATGGTGCGCCGGAAGGCGCGCGCGTCGCCGAGCAGCGTCGTGATGTCCCGAAACAGGATGCCCGGCTTCGGATAGTCCACGATGGTGCGGATCGAGGCGGCGATTTCGTTCAGAGCAGAGGTCATGATGGCTTTCGAGGTTCGGCGGCGCTGCCGCTAGGCTTGCCCCAGCTTTGCCTCCGCGTCCAGTTGCAAGGCGTTGAAAAGCCGGACGCGGACAAGATGTTCGCCGTGGCGACGCCGCGGCCGGAACGCTCAGCGCGCCAGCACGCGGCCGGCGACCGCGTCGAGCTTCGCCAGCAGCGCGAGATCGCGGGCCTGCGGAGCCGTCATGATCGCATGATCCAGCGCCCGGTCGGACCCGATCGGACAGGGCTCGTGCTCGGCCGGGAAATCGCGGGCGAGTCGGGCGACGAGGCGCTGCGCCTTGTCGCGGTTCTCGCCCAGCACCTTGATCACGGCATCGACCGTGACCGCCGCATGGCCCGGATGCCAGCAATCATAGTCCGTCACCATGGCGATGGTTGCATACGAGATCTCCGCCTCGCGCGCGAGCTTCGCCTCCGGCATGTTGGTCATGCCGATCACATCCGCGCCCCAGCTGCGATGCAGATGCGATTCGGCCGCTGATGAGAATTGCGGCCCTTCCATGCAGACATAGGTGCCGCCGACATGGTGGTCGATCGCCTCCGCCTCGGCGGCGCGGCGGATCTGCTCCACCAGCCGCGGCGCCACCGGATGCGCCATCGACACATGCGCGACGCAGCCATTGCCGAAGAAGCTCGACGGCCGGGCCACGGTCTTGTCGATGAACTGGTCGACCAACACGAAATCGCCGGGGAAGAGTTCCTGCTTTAGCGAGCCCACGGCGGAGACGGAGACCAGGTCTGTGACACCGGCGCGCTTCAACGCATCAATGTTCGCGCGGTAGTCGATACCCGAGGGCGACAGGCGATGCCCGCGGCCGTGCCGGGGCAGGAAGACGATCTCCGTTTCGCCGATGCGACCGAAACGGAGCTGGTCGGACGGCTGGCCCCACGGGCTCTCGACCGTCCGCCACGTCGCGTCCTCAAGACCTGGAAGGTCATAGAGACCCGATCCGCCGACAATGCCGAGAACCGCCTTGGTCATAGATCACCCTGCCCCGTGCGTGGAAAATGAAGGATCGCAAAGCGCCCGGCCAAGCTCAAGCGAGTTCATGGTCTCGGGTTGGCCGGACCACTATTCACTTCATCCAAGCATCGCGCCGGGTGGATGGATGGATCCCGGCTCGGAGGCCGGGATGACGGCGAGCGTGGGGTGACGGCCGGCGATCTCTCGCAAGAAGCGAAGCGTCTACGGCCACTTCACCACGGGCGGCATCGACGACAGGATCGAATCGATGTTGCCGCCGGTCCGGAGGCCAAAGATCGTGCCGCGGTCGTAGAGCAGGTTGAACTCGACATAGCAGCCGCGACGGATCAGCTGCTCCTCGCGGTCCGCCTCGGTCCAGGGCTGGTCCATGTTGGCGCGGACAGCCGCGTCATAGGCGGTCAGGAAACTCGTGCCGACATCCCTAGTGAAGGCGAAGTCGGCGTCCCAGTCGCCGGAATTGTGGCCGTCATAGAAGATGCCGCCAATGCCGCGCGGCTCGTTGCGGTGCTTCAGGAAGAAGTATTCGTCGCACCACTTCTTGTAGCGCTCGTAGTCGGCGACCGGATGGCGGTCGCAGGCGCCCTGCATGGCGGCGTGGAAGGCGACGCTGTCCGGGTCTTCCTGGGTACGCCGGCGGTCGAGCAACGGCGTCAGGTCGGCGCCGCCGCCGAACCACTGCCGCGTCGTCACGACCATGCGCGTGTTCATGTGCACGGCCGGCACGTTCGGATTGGTCATATGGGCGATCAGCGAGATGCCCGACGCCCAGAAGCGCGGATCCTCGGCGGCGCCCGGGATCTCCTTGGCGAATTCCGGCGCAAAGGTGCCGTGCACGGTCGAGACGTGGACGCCCACCTTCTCGAACAGGCGGCCATGCATCAGCGCCATGGTGCCACCGCCGCCATCGGCGCCGGTATGATCGGTGCGCTTCCACGGCTTGCGCTCGAACCGGCCGACCTTGTCGCCATAGAGCGCCGGCGACGCCGCGTCCTCCAGCGCCTCGAAGCCAGCGATGATCCGGCCCTGCAGTTCCGCGAACCAAGCGCTCGCGCGGGCCTTCTTGTCGTCGATTGCGTCAGGCAATGCCATGTTTGTCATCCTCAACAGCGTGGGCGTCCGGCAGAAAGCCGGTCTGCCTCAGCGCCTCGCCTGTTACCATGGCCACCGTCATGGCGAGATTGATCGAGCGCAAACCGGGCCGCATCGGGACGATCAGTCGCGCCTCGGCCCGCTGGTGGACCGATTCTGGCACGCCGGCGCTCTCGCGGCCGAACAGCAGCACGTCGTCGGGTCGGAAATCGAAGTCGACATAGGACTGCGCCGCCTTGGTCGAGAGAAGCACCAGTCGCGCGCCCGCCCCGGCACGCCAGGCCTCGAACGTCTCGAAGGAGGCATGGCGCCGGAGCGCAGCGCGCTCCACATAGTCCATTCCGGCGCGCTTCAGCCCGCGATCGGAGAGATCGAACCCTGCCGGCTCGATGATGTCCACGCCCACGCCGACACAGGCGGCGAAGCGCAGGATCGCGCCGGTGTTGTGCGGGATGTCGGGCTGGTAGAGCGCAATGCGGGGCATATCGCCTTCTCGGCTGGCGGTTGGCACGGCAGCGGTGCCGCAAAGGTGATACAGGATTCGGCATGCTCCGCTACTTCGAACATCTCATCGACCCGTTCACGCCGGAGGAAAGCGAGCCGCCCACGGGCCTTCTCGCCTTCTATCGCCATTTCCTGATGCCGGTCTGGCCCTATGTCCTGGCGCTGATGGCGGCCGGGTTGCTGGTGTCGCTCGCCGAGGTGGCGATCTATTCCTATGTCGGCCGGCTCGTCGACCTGATGACGAAGGGCGATCCGGCGAGCTTCCTCGCGGATCATGGCTGGCAGCTGGCCGGGATGGCGCTCGTCGTGGTCGTGCTCAGACCCCTGGTCAACGCGACCCAGACCATCCTCTCGAACCAGACCCTGCCGCCGGCGCTGACGGCACGCGTGCGCTGGCTGAACCATCTGCACGTCCTCGGCCAGTCCTACACCTTCTTCCAGAACGACTTTTCCGGCCGCATCGTCACCAAGATCGTGCAGACCGGCTCGGCACTTACGCAATCGATCACCCAGGTCATCGACGCGCTCTGGGTCATCTCGGTCTTCGTCGTCTCGGCCTTCGTGATCTTCGCCGATGTCAGCCTGCTGATGGCGGTACCGCTGGTGCTCTGGGTTCTGGCGCTCGCAGCCCTCGCCTATGTCTTCGTGCCCAAGGTTCGCAAACGCGCGGCCGCGGCGTCCGAGGCGCGCTCGCTGCTGACGGGTCGGCTCGCCGACATCTACGGCAACATCCAGACGGTGAAGCTGTTCGCGCGCGACGGTCGCGAAGAAGACACGGCGCGCAGCGCCATCGCCGACCAGACCGGCCGACTGCTCGACCAGAACCGGCTGCTGACGACGCTGTCAATCCTGATGCAGGTGACGAATGC
>JAEWAD010000063.1 GCA_023391905.1 Pseudomonadota bacterium
GCGTTGGCGAGCGGCGCGCCCGCGCCGACCGGCAGCAGGTCGGCGCCCGAGAGCGCCGGCAGCGACAGCGACAGCGCCTCGAAATCGTTGAGCAGGATCACCTCGTCGAGGCCGAAGCGGGCGATCATCCGGCGCGGCTCCACCACCCAGTGGCAGTTGGTCAGCGGCACCCGGTCGCCCTGGATCGGCCCGGCCAGCGCCAGCACCGCCGAATGCGGCCGAAGGTCGGCCGGCAGCACGGCGGCGATCGCGTCGTCGATGGTGGCGAAGTCGGCGGTCAGCACGCTCGGGAAGCGCAGCGGCGGCGAGCTCTCGTCGGGCACCAGCGCGAAGCGCGCATTGGTGCCGCCGATATCGGCGATCAGCGTCGGGAACGGCACGAAGGCGCGTGGGGTGGTGGTGCTGGTCATGGTGCCTTGCGTTGGCTGCGGATCGGGCGTCATGTCTGCAGGAAGGCGTCGGGATGGGCGATGAGCAGCTCGGCCGTCGCCGTGTTCAGTGCCATCGGGATATCGTAGAGCACGCCGAGCCGCATCAGCGCCTTGACGTCGACGTCGTGCGGCATCGGCGTCAGCGGGTCGACGAAGAAGATCAGCCCCTTGACCCGGCTCTCGGCGATCAGCGCGCCGATCTGCTGGTCGCCGCCGAGCGGGCCGCTCTTCAGCCGCGTCACCGCCAGCTCCGGCACCGCTTCCATCACCCGCCCGCCGGTCGTGCCGGTGGCGAAGAGATCGAACGCGGACAGCCGCGCCCGATGCGCGACGGCGAAGGCGACGAGGTCGTCCTTCTTCTTGTCGTGGGCAACCAGCGCGAGGGCCGGACGGATCGCCATGGACTATTCTCCACGCGGTCGTCGCGACCGCGGAGCCAGTGATAGAAAAATCGGGGTCCGAGGAAAAGCTGAAAGTGGAGAGGGCGTGACTTCGCCTCGGCAGCAGCCGGTCATTTCTTGACCAGTTGAATAAACAAATGCCGCCACCTAAGCTGCAAGTCTTCGTCCGCACAGCAGGGAAATAGCGGCGGACGGCCGCGCGCCCGACCAAAGAAAGCGCATGAAATTTGTCGGGCGCCATGCGAAATTGGGAACAGGGACCGCTCGTCGGTAACGCAAGGGAATTTTCCGAACCGGTTCCTAAGGCCGGTCGGAACGGGGCCTTCCAGAGGAGAGATCTACCATCATGATCCGCAAGTTCATCGGAGCGGCCGTCGTGGCGCTCATGGCGACGGGTTCGGCCTGGGCTGCCGACGTCAAGCCGGCGCTGGTCTACGGCACGGGCGGCAAGTTCGACAAATCCTTCAACGAAGCCGGCTATAACGGCTCGGAGAAGTTCAAGGCCGAGACGGGCATCGACTACAAGGATTTCGAGCCCCAGAACGACACCCAGGGCGAGCAGGCGATCCGCAACTTCGCCAAGCGCGGCTTCAACCCGGTCGTGGCGCTCTCCTTCGCCTGGACCGACGCCGTCGCCAAGGTCGCCAAGGAATTCCCCGATACCCAGTTCGTGCTGGTCGACTCGGTCGTCGACGCGCCGAACGTCCGTTCGGTCGTGTTCAAGGAGCAGGAAGGCGGCTATCTCGTCGGCCTCCTCGCGGCCGAGAAGTCCGCCTCCAAGAAGGTCGGTTTCGTCGGCGGCATGGACATCCCGCTGATCCGCAACTTCGCCTGCGGCTACGCCATCGGCGCCAAGGCCGGCGGCGCTGAGTTCACGCAGAACTACATCGGCACCACGGGCGCTGCCTGGAACGATCCCGTTCGCGGCGGCGAGCTCGCCAAGGCGCAGATGGAGCAGGGCATCGACGTGATCTACGCGGCGGCCGGCGCCAGCGGCCTCGGCGTGCTGCAGACCGTGGCCGACGCCGGCAAGCTCGGCATCGGCGTCGACTCGAACCAGAACCACCTGCATCCCGGCAAGGTGCTGACCTCGATGGTCAAGCGCGTCGACGTCGCCGTGCACAACGCCTTCCAGGACGTCAAGGACGGCAAGTTCACCGCCGGCACCCAGGCCCTCGGCCTGAAGGAGAACGGTGTCGACTGGGCCCTCGACGACAACAATCGCAGCCTCGTCACGGCCGAGATGGAAGCTTCGGTCAACAAGGCGCGCGAGGACATCGTCGCCGGCAAGATCGAGGTCCATAACTACAACACCGACGAGAAGTGCCCGGTTAACTAAGGCGTTCGGAGCCGCCCAGCCCTGGCGGGCGGCTCCCCCCAATCTGGATACTGCAACGCCAGGCCCCGCGGGGCCGGGCGGCCGCTGATCCCCAGACGGTCCGTCGCCACGTCGACGGGCCCTTTCGCCGCAGTCTATCGGGATCGCCCCATGAACACGACCGCCGCTCCCACGCCCGCCATCGAGCTTGTCGGCATCGACAAGCGCTTCGGGCCGGTGCACGCCAACAAGAACATCAACCTGTCGGTCGCCAAGGGCTCGATCCACGGCATCATCGGCGAGAACGGGGCCGGCAAGTCGACGCTGATGTCGATCCTGTATGGCTTCTACCATGCGGATTCCGGCCAGATCCTCGTCGACGGCAAGGAAATCCGCATCACCGACAGCCAGACCGCGATCAAGGCCGGCATTGGCATGGTCCACCAGCACTTCATGCTGGTCGAGAATTTCTCCGTGCTCGAGAACGTCATGCTCGGCGTCGAGGGCGGCCCGCTGCTGAAGCGCGGCGTCGCCGCCGTCCGGGCCGAACTCGGCCGGATCGAACGCGAATACGGGCTGGAGGTCGATCCCGACGCCATCATCGAGGAACTGCCGGTCGGCCTGCAGCAACGCGTCGAGATCCTCAAGGCGCTCTACCGCGGCGCGGAGATCCTCATCCTCGACGAGCCGACCGGCG
>JAEWAD010000311.1 GCA_023391905.1 Pseudomonadota bacterium
CCGTGCCGGCGCGGATAGGCGCCGAGGCCGATATTCTCGGCGATCGACAGCGAACTGGTCAGGCTCAGTTCCTGCTGCACCACGGCAATGCCCGCGCGCCGCGCCTCGGAAGGGCTGTGGTGGCCGACGGCCTGGCCGTCGATCTCTATGGTGCCGCTGTCCGGACGCAAGGCGCCGGACAGCAGGTTGATGAGGGTGGACTTGCCCGCCCCGTTCTCGCCGAGAAGCGCATGCACGCGCCCCGGCATCAGTTCGATGGAGACGGACCGCAGCACCGGATTGCCGAAGAAGCCCTTCGACACCCCGCGCGCGGCGAGAATGGGGGCGGACATCGTCACGACAACGCCGACTTACTGCTGCGCCAGGAGCTTGGCGAAGAGTTCGCGGTCATACGGCGAGTAGATGTAGCCGTCGGCCGGGAAATCCTTGGCGCGGGCCAGGTACTCGTCGATGTTGGAGTTGTCGATGATCGGCAGCGGCACCTTGACGAAGGCCGGCACGTCCTTGCCTTCGAGCGCCTGCACCGCCGTATAGGCCGCGAAGGCGCCGAGCCAGTTCGGCTGCATCGTCGCCCAGCTCTTCAGGCCCTTTTCCTTCCAGAGCTCGAGGAACTGGCGGGCGTTCTCGCCGGTGATCGGCACCTGCTCGCGGCCCTGCTTGTCGAGCGCCAGAACGGCGCCGGCCGACAGCGCGCCACCGAAGGAGAGGATGCCGTCGATCTCGGGATTGGCGAAGAGCAGGCTGGTGACGGCCTCCTGCGCCGGGGCGACGTTGTAGGCGGTGTTGGTCTCGGCCAGGATCTGGATGTCCGGATTGGCCTTCAGGAGCGCCTCGCCGCCGGCGCGGCGATCGTCGCTGACCGAGACGCCGGCCGGGCCGTTCAGGATCAGGATCTTGCCCTTGCCGCCGAGCGCGTCGATCATGAACTTGGTCGCCTGCTCGCCCCACTGGGCCGAGTCGGTGTTGACCTTGGCGGTGACGTCGTTGCTGTCGACGAGGCTGTCGAAATTGATGATGGCGATGCCCTTGGCGCAGGCATCGGCCAGCACGCGCGCCGGCGCCGTCGACGAACCGGCGATCAGGATGATCGCGTCGACATCGGCGTCGATCATCGACTGGATCTGCTGGATCTGGACGTTGGAATCGCCCTGCGCGTCGGTGACGACGAGCTTGTCGACCAGCCCTTCCTTCTTCAGCTGCTCGACCTCGGCCTCGATCGTGCCCTGCGTCTGCTTCATCCAGGTCGGCACGGAATAGATGTTGGCCCAGCCCAGCGTATAGGGGGCCTTGCGGTCGCCCTTGATGCAATTGGCGGCGGCATCGGCCTGGGAAATGCCCGCCGCGCTCATGACGAGGCCGAGTCCCAGCAAGCTTGCGGATGCAAAGAGAGAGGTCTTCTTCATCACGTTCCCCTGAAAGGTTATGCCGCGATGCGCTGAAAACAGGACATGTCAGTACAGCGCCGCCGACGACGCCGCATTCCCCTGCCAAGTGCCCCAGATTCTCCGCCCGGGCCCCATGTTTGTCCGATATACTGTACACCTTGCTTATATATCGGACAAAGACGAAGCTAGACCCAGTCCTCGAATCTTTCAAGCGTCTTGCGGACGCCAACCCGATACATGAACGAGCAGGCCTGACATGAGGGAAACGGCGCATCTCAACGAAACGCGGCAAGAGGCTGCGACATCGACAGGGGGCGAGCGCAAGCGCGGCATCGACCGGGTGATCATTCTGCTGGAGGCCCTGCTCCGCCAGCGCGCGCCGATGCGGGTCGGCGACATCGCCCGCCTGATCGGCGCGCCGCGCTCGACCACCTACGAGATCGTCAACCGCCTGCTCGAGGCGGACATGCTGGAGACGGTGGGCGGCGACGGCCACGTCTATTTCGGCCGCGCCATGCATCTGTTCGGCTGGGCCTACAGCCATCACAACGCCCACTACCCGCGCATCGTCGAGGCGCTCGACCGCCTCGCCGCCGAGACGGGCGAGACGGCCCAGCTCTGCGCGCTGCGCGGCAACAAATATGTCGTGCTTGATTGCCGCGATTCGACCGGCCCGTTCCGGATTTCGAGCCAGGTCGGCGTCGAGGTGCCAATTCCGTGGACCGCGTCGGGCCGCTTGCTGCTGACGCATATGAGCGACGCGGCCGTGCGCGCCTTCGTGCCGGCCGAGGATTACCGCCTGCCGGACGGTCGCGTCATTCCGCAGGATGAATTCCTCGCCGACATCGCGCTGGCGCGCCGTCAGGGCTACAGCGAAAGCGCCGGCCTGGCAGACCGCTTCACCTGGTGCCTCGCCGCGCCGATCCGGGATGCACGCGGCGGCGTCCCGCTGACGCTCTGCTTCGTCCTTCCGGTCGATACGCCTCAAGAACGTCGGCTGGCCCTGCTCGCGCAATTGCGCGAGCGTGCGGCGAGCCTCGACCTGACCGGCGAGTGACCCAGCGCCGAACGAGCGCGACCTTGCGAGGACGAAATCAACGAGATAAAACGATTTACGTAAATCGATTTATTCATCC
>JAEWAD010000312.1 GCA_023391905.1 Pseudomonadota bacterium
AACGTCGGGAAGGCGGCCGTAACTCCGGCCGCCTTCGATAGCTTGTTGGCCGGGCAGGCGTGTCGCCGCCTGCCCGGCTGGAGGGATCGTTACTTGCCAGCCTGCGAGCGGGCGTAGCTGGTCATCAGGTTGCGGTAGTCGGGGATGTGGTTGGCAAACAGCTTTCCGAGGCCCTCGACGTCGTTGCGCCAGTCGCGATGCAGCTCGCAGGCGATGCCGAACCACGACATCAGCTGGGCGCCGGCTTGCGTCATACGATCCCACGCCGCGTGGCGGGTGATCTCGTTGAACGTGCCGGAGGCGTCCGTGACGACGAAGACGTCGAAATCCTCGGCAAGCGCCGACAGTACCGGGAAGGCGACACAGACTTCGGTCACCACGCCGGCGACGATCAGCTGCTTCTTGCCGGTCGCCTTCACAGCCTTGACGAAGTCGTCATTGTCCCAGGCATTGATCTGGCCGGGACGCGGGATGAAGGCGGCATCGGGAAGGATTTCCTGGAGCTCCGGCAGCAACGGCCCGTTGGGGCCATCCTCGAAGCTGGTGGAGAGCACCGTCGGCAGGCCGAAATACTTGGCGATCTCGGCCATGGCCAGGACGTTGTTGCGGAACTGGTCGGGCTCGATGTCGCGCACCAGCGAAAGAAGACCGGTCTGATGGTCGACGAGCAGCACGGCTGCGTTGTCCTTGTCCAGACGGATATAGGGCTTGGACATTTCTTCTCCTTGGGGTGGTTTCCGCAATCGAAAGGCGGCGGATCGCCGCCGGCTGCGGGTCTGGCGCGGAATCCAGACTCGCCGGGGGGAAGTGGCTAGGCGGCGATCGTGCCGAACCGGCCGGCGCGGAAGTCGGCAAAGGCCTGCTGCAGTTCCGCGGCCGTGTTCATGACGAACGGTCCGTGCATGGCCACGGGCTCGCCGAGCGGCGCGCCGCTCAGAACCAGCACCGTCGCGTCACTCTCGGCATCGAGCGTGAAGGCGCCGCCCTCGCGGTCGAGCAGCACGAAATGTCCGCCCCTGGCGACGGAAGCGCCGTTCACCTGGACGGAGCCGCGCAACACGACCAGTCCGGCGGTGTGGCCCTCCGGGAGGTCGAGCGAGGCCGACTTGCCCTGGTTCAACCGAAGGTCCCACAGGTCGATCGGCGAGAAGGTGCGGGCCGGGCCCCTGTGGCCCTGATAGTCGCCGGCAATCACGCGCAGCCGGCCGGCATGGTCCGGCAGGTCGACGGACGGGATGTCGCCGTCGAGGATCGACTGATAGCCGGGCGTCGCATCCTTGTCCTTGGCCGGCAGGTTCACCCAGAGCTGGACCATGTCGAGCGTCCCGCCCTCGCGGGTGAAGGCATGCGAGTGGAATTCCTCGTGCAGGATCCCGGCCGCCGCCGTCATCCATTGCACGTCGCCGGGGCCGATGACGCCGCCCGCTCCGGTCGAGTCGCGATGCTCGACCTCGCCCTCATAGACGATGGTCACCGTCTCGAAGCCGCGATGCGGATGGGCGCCGACGCCGCGCGGTTGGTCGGCCGGCGGAAAGGCCGTCGGGCCGGCGTGATCCAGGTGCAGGAAGGGGCTGACATGCTCGCCGAGCGCCGCATAGGACAGCATCGTGCGGACCGGAAAACCGTCGCCGACCCAGTGCTGGGCGGGGCTGCTGTAGATGCCGAGGATCTTTCTCATGGGGCTTTGCTCCTTGGGATTGGCCGTCGGCCATCCGATGCGGCTGATATGCGGTCGCACCAAAACTGGCAGTAGTCGGCAATATCGTGCTAGTCTGTCCTATATTCAGGACAATGAATGGGTGCGGGCGTCATGCAGGACCTCAACGATTTCCGCTTCTTCGTCGATGTGGTCGAACAGAACGGCTTCGCCGCCGCCGCCCGCAAACTCGGCATGCCGCGTTCGCGGCTCAGCCGCCGCATCGGCCTTCTGGAGGAGAATCTCGGCGTCCGCCTGGTGCAGCGCTCGACGCGGCATTTCGCGGTGACTGAAATCGGCCAGGAGTTCTATCGCCATTGCCTGGCCATGGTGGTGGAGGCGGAAGCGGCGCAGGAGGTGATCGAGCGCATGCGTGCCGAACCGCGCGGCACGGTGCGGGTCAGTTGCTCGTCTTCCCTCATCTATTTCCAGGTGGGCGAGATGATCGCGCGCTTCATGGCGAAATGCCCGCAGGTGGATGTTCACCTCGAGAGCACCAACCGGCGCGTCGATGTCATCAAGGAGGGGTTCGACATCGCCATCCGGGTGCGCTTTCCTCCGCTGGAGGACAGCGGCCTCGTGATCCGCAAGCTGGCCGAAAGCAGCCAGCGCCTGCTGGCGAGCCCCGAACTGGTTGAGCACTGCTTTTCGCGCCCCCTGGTACCGGCCGACTTGACCGTCATGCCGAGCCTTGCCTGGGGGGCATCATCCGGCGGCTATGAATGGCGGCTGGAGGGGCCGGACGGGGCGTCGGCGACCGTTCCGCACCAGCCGCGACTTGTCACCGACGACATGGTGGCCTTGCGGCAGGCGGCGCTCGCGGGCGTCGGCGTCTGCCAGTTTCCGACCATGGTGGTGCGCGAGGAACTGGCGGCGGGGCGGCTGATCGACATCCTGCCGCAATGGACGCCGCGGGCCGGCATCATCCATGCGGCCTTCCCGTCCCGGCGCGGTCTCCTGCCGTCCGTGCGGGCCTTGCTGGACTTCCTGGGGGCGGACTACGCTGCCTGGAGCAGCCAGGGACCGGACGACGACATCCCCGCGCACGAGACGTAGGCGGTCCCGCAGGATCACCCGTCGCTTTGGGGCGCGGCTGCCTTGGCGTGTCCGGCCGGGATGGGTCGGCGGCGGCAGCCCGATCAGGGCGTGGCGCGACAGGCTTCCCGGCAGGTCCGCGGATATCGGATTGAGCTGACCTCTGCTGTCCCGATCGCCCCTGCCTGTGCGGGGCGCGCCTCGATGCGCGGCGAACGGCGTCTTCTGCCGCAGGGGAATGCTTCCCGAGCGAAATGGACGCAAAGACAACTTTCCGGACGCCGGGATAGCGACCTTCGCGGCATGAGTCGATATCGTCAGTATATCGAAAGTCATCACTAAAACTAATCGTCTGAATTCAGTGTATGAGGCGTTGATCTCATATGCACCTGGTCAATTGGAAATAGAAATCCGATTTCTATTGCTATGGTGGAGGCGCAATTGGGGGATATATTCAGGACTTCAGGAATGGTCTCGGAGGGGCGGGCGCGGCGCCGGATCCTTGTTGCCGGCGGCGCGGGATTCCTGGGATCGCATCTCTGCGAGCGACTTCTGCGTGAAGGCAACTCCGTCGTCTGTGTCGACAATTTCACGACCGGGCGTATGGAAAATCTCCGCGGCCTGTTGCGCGCCGATGGTTTCACGGTCATCCGGCACGACATCGTCGATCCGCTCGACCTGCCGGTGGACGAGATCTTCAACCTGGCTTGCCCGGCCTCGCCGCCGCATTACCAGGCTGACCCCATCCACACGATGAAGACGAGCGTCATCGGCTCGCTCAACCTGCTGGAACTGGCGGTGCAGCACGGGGCGCGCATCTTCCAGGCCTCCACGTCGGAGGTCTATGGCGATCCGCACGTGCATCCGCAGCCGGAAGGCTATTGGGGCAACGTCAATTCGTTCGGTCCGCGTGCCTGCTATGACGAGGGCAAGCGCTCGGCCGAGACCCTGTTCCACGACTTCCACGATCGCCACGGCGTCGATATCCGCATCGTCCGCATCTTCAATACCTACGGACCGCGCATGCGCGCCGATGACGGCCGCGTCGTCTCCAACTTCATCGTCCAGGCGCTGAAGGGCGAGGATATCACGGTCTATGGCGACGGCTCGCAGACGCGATCGTTCTGCTATGTCGACGACCTGATCGAAGGATTCCACCGGCTCATGTACAGCCGGCCGGCGATCCACACACCGGTCAACATCGGCAATCCGGGCGAATTCACCGTGCGGGCGCTGGCGGAGCAGATCATCCGCATGACGGGCTCGTCATCGAAGATCGTCCACCATCCGCTGCCGACCGACGATCCGCGCCAGCGCCGGCCCGACATCACCGTCGCCCAGCGCGAACTCGGTTGGTCGCCCGACATCGCCCTGGCGGATGGGTTGAAGTCGACCATCGCCTATTTCGAAGGCCAGCTGACCAAGTCGGTCGGGGCACTCGCCGAGGCATCGTGATGAGCAGGCAATCCGTCCTTGTCGTCGGTGGCGCAGGCTTCATTGGCAGCCACACGGCCAAGCTCCTCTCCCAGCAGGGCTACGTCCCGGTCGTCTACGACAATCTGTCGACCGGCGATGCCGCGGCGGTCCGCTGGGGGCCGTTGGTCGAGGGCGACATCCTCGATACGGAGCGATTGATCGCCACCATCGAGGCGTTCGACCCCATCGCGGTGATCCATTTCGCCGCCTCCGCCTATGTCGGGGAGTCGGTCGAGAACCCGGCGAAGTATTATCGCAACAACGTCAACGGCACGCAGTCCCTCCTGGAGGCATGCCGCCGGACCGGTGCGCGACCCGTCATCTTCTCGTCGAGCTGCGCCACCTACGGCGTGCCGGACCACCTGCCGATCCGCGAGGGCGAGGCCCAGCATCCGATCAATCCCTATGGCCGGACGAAGCTGATCGCCGAGCAGATGCTCGCCGACTATGCGACGGCCTATGGCATCCGCTACGTGGCGCTGCGCTATTTCAACGCCTGCGGCGCGGATATCGAGGGCGAGATCGGCGAAGCGCATGATCCCGAGACCCACCTCATCCCGCGCGCCATGCTGGCGGCCGCCCGCTCGATCGACGTTCTCGAAGTCTATGGCGACGATTACGAGACGCCGGACGGCACCTGCATCCGTGACTACATCCATGTCACCGATCTGGCGCGCGCCCACGTCCTGGCGGTCGAGCACCTGGTCCGGGGTGGCGGCAATCTGGCTGTTAATCTCGGCACCGGGCGCGGCACGTCGATCAGGGAGATTCTCGACGCGATCGGACGCGTCACGGGCCGCGAGGTTCCGGTTGCGCTGCGCCCGCGCCGGGCCGGCGATCCGCCGATCCTCTATGCCGATCCGGCGTTGGCGGCGGAGACTCTGGGCTTCCGGGCGCTGCACTCGGATCTCGATACGATCATCCGCACGGCGGCGCCGTTCTTCGGGCTCGAGGTGCGGCCATGACAACGCCCCGCGTCGCCCCAGCGGCCGGGACGGACGAACCGCTCCTGGTGCCGATCTTCACCGGCCGCAAGCGCGTCGCCTACATTCTGTTTGTCGTATTGTGGGCGACGGCGGTCGGTTATTTCTGGCACTGGTGGCTGTTCACCGCCGTCCATACGCATCTCGTCGGCTCGATTGTGGTGTCCGCCATCCTGGCCTGGATCACCATCCAGCCGGCCTACTTCATCCTTGTCTTCTACAATGCGCGCCGTCCGAACGGCCCACTTCGCATCCCTGCGGGTAGCCGGGTCGCGATGGTGGTCACCAAGGCACCGTCCGAGCCCTTCCCGGTCGTGGCCGAAACGCTTCTCGCCATGCTCGCCCAGTCGGTGCCGCATGATACATGGCTGGCCGACGAGGACCCGTCACCCGAGACGCTCGCCTGGTGTGAGGCGCATGGCGTGTTCGTCTCGACCCGCAAGGGCCGCGCCGACTATCACCAGAAGACCTGGCCGCGCCGTACCCGCTGCAAGGAAGGCAACCTAGCCTTCTTCTACGACCACTATGGCTATGAGCGCTACGATTTCGTCGCCCAGCTCGACGCCGACCACGCGCCGGCACCGGACTATCTCTACAACATGCTGCGGCCGTTTGCGGATCCGGCGGTCGGCTACGTCACGGCGCCCAGCATCTGCGACCGCAACGCGGCCGAGAGCTGGTCGGCCCGCGGACGCCTCTACTATGAGGCGAGCCTACATGGCCCCCTCCAGGCCGGATACAATGGCGGCGGACTGGCCCCGCTCTGCTTCGGATCGCACTATGCCGTCCGCACCGCTGCGCTGAAGGCGATCGGCGGACTCGGGCCCGAACTCGCCGAGGATCATTCGACGACGTTGTTCATGGTCGCCCATGGTTGGCGCGGCGTCCATGCGATCGATGCCATCGCCCATGGCGACGGCCCGCGTACCTTCGCCGATCTCATCACGCAGGAATTCCAGTGGTCGCGCAGCATGGTGATGATCCTGCTGCAATACTCCCCGGCCATCATGAAAAACCTGTCGCCGAGGCTGAAGTTCCAGTTCCTTTTCGCCCAGCTTTGGTATCCGCTTTACACCTCGTTTCTCGCGATTTCGTTCGCGATGCCGGGTATCATCCTGCTCAGCGGCAATAGCGTCGTCGACGTTACCTATCCCGATTTCCTGCTTCACTTCCTGCCCCAGACATTCGCGCTCCTCGTGATGTCGCTGTGGCTGCGATCGAACCAAACGTACCGTCCGGTCGACGCCAAGATCTTCAGCTGGGAATCGACGTTGTTCGTGCTGGCGCGTTGGCCGTGGGGCCTGCTCGGATCCCTCGCCGCCGTTCGTGACTGGTTGACCGGGTCCTTTGTCGATTTCCGCGTGACGCCGAAGGGCAGCTCCGAAGTCGATCCGTTGCCGTTCCGCGCCCTTGCGCCCTACGGCTTCGTTGCCCTGATCTCGATCCTGCCGGTGCTCCTGGTGGATGAGGCCTACGACACGCGCGGCTTTTTCCTTTTCGGCATTCTCAATGCGGGTCTCTACCTCTTGCTGATCGCAGTGATCGTATTGCAGCACGCTCGGGAAAACGCCGTGCGGATGCGCAATCGCCTGTATCGGCCCGCGCTTGCAAGCGGCCTCGTGACGCTCTGCGCCGTCGTCAGCCTCGCCACCGCCGAACGTGGCCGGGAGGGCCTTGAGGCGCTGACGCGAGCGAAGAGCTTCACGCTGTTCGACGACCGGTTTTCAGCGTCGGGCGCAGGCGTCGGACGCAGCGACATCCACAAGACAGTCTTCAATCCGCGTTGGCGCGGCAGTTCCACTCGTGGCCAAGATTAACAGGGAGGCGTGGCGAACATGAAAATCGCAGTCATCGGAACGGGTTATGTCGGACTGGTAAGCGGCACCTGCTTCGCCGCCTGGGGCCATGAGGTGGTCTGCGTCGACAAGGACGCGCAGAAGATCGCCGGCCTCAAGCGCGCTGTCCTGCCGATCTACGAGCCCGGCCTGGACGAACTGGTCGAGGAGAACACGGCCGTCGGACGGCTCGCCTTTACCTGCAACCTCGCCGAGGCGCTGAAGGGGGCGGCCGTCGTGCTGATCGCGGTCGGTACGCCGACCCGGGCCGGTCATGGCGACGCGGATCTCTCCTTCGTCTACATGGCGGCCCGCGAGCTGGCGCCGCATCTCGAGAAGGGCGCGGTCGTCACCGTCAAGTCCACCGTGCGGGGCGGCACGGGCGACGTCGTCGAGAAGATCATCGGCTCGATCCGGCCGGCGGGGAGCTTCTCGGTCGCGTCCAATCCGGAATTCCTGCGCGAGGGCGTCGCGATCCGCGATTTCCTTGAGCCGGACCGGGTGGTGATCGGCATCGAGGACGAGCGCGCTCGCAAGGCCCTGATGGAGCTCTACGGTCCGCCGCTCGAGACGCGCGGCACGCCGATTGTCGTCACGCGCCGCCGCACGTCCGAACTGATCAAGTATGCCGCCAACGCTTTCCTGGCGACGAAGATCACCTTCATCAACGAACTCGCCGATCTCTGCGAGGAAGTCGGCAGCGACGTCGGCGAGCTGGCGCTCGGCATGGGCCTCGACAAGCGTATCGGTGCGAGCTTCCTGAATGCCGGCCCCGGCTATGGCGGCTCCTGCTTCCCGAAGGACACGCTGGCACTCCTGCGCACTGCGCAGGACCACGGCGTGTCGCTGCGGCTGGTCGAGGAGACCGTTACCGCCAACGAGGCACGCAAGCGCCGCATGGCACTCAAGGTCATGGAGGCCCTGGACGGCGACGTCGAGGGCGCCACGATCGCCGTGCTGGGCCTGACCTTCAAGCCGGATACGGACGACATGCGCGACGCACCGTCGGTGCCGCTGATCGAGACGCTGCAGCGCTTCGGCGCCCGCATCCGCGCCTACGACCCGGTCGGGACGGAGAACGCCAGCCGCATGCTGTCGGACGTCGAGTTCTGCCACGACGCCTATGAATGCGTCTGCGATGCGGATGCGGTGGTCGTCGTGACGGAATGGGACAGCATCCGCAGGCTCGACCTCGGCCGCGTCAAGCGTGCCATGCGCCAGGCGGTCCTGGTCGATCTTCGGAACGCGTTTTCGCGCGGCGCGGCCGAGGAAGTTGGCTTTCGCGTTTCTGCCATCGGTCGGCCGGCGCCCGCGCCGGCGCGCCAGGAGATGCGCAATTTCGGACTGCAGGCGGACGAAGCGCGGTCGCGGGCAGGACGTGGGGGCGACAACCAGGCAAAGGGCGGGAGGCTCGAATGAGAAAACGGAATTCTGACGCAATCCGGGCCGTGGCCCGGTTGAGGGGGGCGATCCCGGTTGCCCTGGCAGCAATGGTCCTTGCGGGCCCGGTTGCCGCGTCGACCGCGCCGGCCGCGGAAAGCGGGCCACCGGCGGGGAGCGCGGCCATGTCGGCCGCCGAGCTCTATACGCTCTATCGCGACAAGAGCTGGCAATGGCCGGATGGCGCGGGCCGCATGGACAGTGCGGATCGCCGCTTCACCGCCTGGGTCGACGGTGAAAAGGGCAAGTCCTGGGCCGAAGGACGGTGGCTGATCACCGATGCGGGCATGCTGTGTTTCAAGGCCGACTGGCACAGCGGCGAGGACGTGCTGCCTGTCAGGAACTGCTTCGCGCACCGCATCGACGGCGGGACGATCTACCAGAAGAGAGAGCCCGACGGGCAGTGGTACGTCTTCCGCCACGCCGAGGCTCGCGACGACGACGAAGCCAACAAGCTGGTGTCGGAAGACCTCGTTTCCGGACGCCTCGATGAACTCAAGCCGGCGCCGCGCCCGATGCGGCCGGCACTGAAACAGCAAGCCAGGAAGTGAGACGGCTATGAAATCACATTACGTGGTGGCTGCCGCCCTGTTGTGCGGGGCCTTCTTCTCCAGCGCGGTCTACGCGGCGAGTGGCGCTTCGGGCGCCAATGTCGACAACCGCAGCCAGTTCCAGGACAAGCGTCCGGTGATCACCGCCCAGTCGCTGGTCGCGGGGGCGTATGACCCGCACGGCGACTACGCCAACGACTCGAACTCCAAGATCGAGCATCTCTTCCTGCCCTGGGAGGACGTCGATCTGGAAAGCCTCGCCATGGCGGACGCCTATGCCCGCCAGCGCGGGCGCTCCTTGTTGATCAGCGTCGAGCCGTGGTCGTGGGCCCGCGACTGGCGCGCGACGCCCGAGGATCTGCTCCATGGAATCCTGACGGGACGCTATGATGCCAACATGGCGGCTGTCTGTTCCAAGGCTGCCGAGTTGAAGAGCCCGGTGACCATCCGCTGGGCCCAGGAAATGGACGACAAGTCCGGCCAGTTCACCTGGTCGTCCTGGCGGCCCGAGGACTACATCAAGGCCTACCGGCATGTGGTCGACGTGTGCCGCAAGTACTTGCCTTCGGCCCAGTACATGTGGTCGCCGAAGGGTGACGAGGGCCTCGAGGCCTTCTATCCCGGCGACGACTATGTCGACTCGATCGGCCTGTCCGTCTTCGGCTACCAGCCGTACGACCATCTGACGATGGGCCGTGACACGGGGTTCGTGGAGCGGACCAAGCCGGGCTATGATCGGGTGAAGGGTTTCGGCAAGCCGATCGTCATCGCCGAACTCGGCTATGAGGGCAAGGACGACTATGTCCGCGGCTGGGCGCTGGCCGCGAACCAGCCGCATCCCGAATTCCCGGCCATGACCGCGGTCGTCTACTTCAACGATCGCGAAGTCTATCCCTGGCCGCGCGATGTGGGGCGCCCGGATTGGCAGGTCGCCAATCACCCGCTGGATTGGCCGATGAACTGATCCTCCGGAGCGGCGGTAGTCGTCAGGCCTCGGCCGCTTCGTCTCCCTGTTTGCCCGCGCATCCAGCCCGAAACGTAATCTGCCTTGCGGATGCGCCCTATGCGAGAGGAACCCAAAGTGTCTCCGATCCGAATCTCGATTGCGAGCGCGGCTGTGTCCGTCCTCGTCGTGACGGGAGCCATCGCGGCTCCCCAGTCGAAGTCCGCCGAGGTGACGGCCAAGCTGGCTGCGGCCGCGAAGCCGATGAGCGCGAAGGCGCTGGAAGCGCTGTACGCTGGCAAGACCTGGAAGTGGAAGGACGGTGCCGGCTATTTCTCGGCCGACGGACATCAGTTCACCGGATGGCAGCAGACCAGCCCATCCTGGTACTATTACGGCCGGGGCCGCTGGACGACCAGCAATAGCGGCAAGCTCTGCATGCAGGCGCTCTGGTACTACAGGACCGGCTACGGCAAAAATCCATCCTGCATCCTACATCGGGAAAAGGATGGCGTGATCTACCAGAAGCCGGCGCTCGGCGGCGAATGGTATGTCTTCCGTCACAATCCCGTGCGGCCCGACGACGAGATCCATAGGCTTCTTCCCGGCGATCGCGTCGCCAAGAATGTCGCCCGACTGGAGGCCCAGCGCTGATCCGTTTCAGCGTTCGCCGGCGATCTCGAAAAACGAAACTCCGGAAGCGGTCGGCCGCTTCCGGAGTTTCGTGTCGAGCATAGGACGACAAGCGATCGGCCGGTCGGCCGGGTCGCTCAGAACATGCCGCGCGAATGGCAGCGAGACTTCTGTCCGAAGCCGCTCGGCGTGCAGACGAGCGAGCTGCCGCGTGCATAGTCGGCGGCGGAAATCTTGACGACCTGCGCCTTGCCGACCTTGTTGTAGCGGACTTCGCCATTGACCCGATATTTGACGAGGTAGACCGTCCGGGTGTCGTCCTTCTTCTTGCGGGTCTCCTTCGCCTCGGCTCCGGCTTGCCCCGCCAGCGTCGTCGCGAGTCCGATCGCGGCCACCGCTACCCACTTCAGGCTCTTCCGGCGGGCATTGCAAAGCAGTTCATTGCGTCTCACGGGATTGCCTCCTGGCTCTTGATCCGGAAGACGTCTTATCGGCAACCCGCTAACACTCTTGCCGAGAAATTCTGACACTTTTCTTCAATTTTTCTGCCGTCTCTCGCAGCGGGGCCGCCTGTCCGACGGCACTAGAAATCTGCCCGTGGGCGTTGGCTTCAATGGCGATCACGAATTCTTGATCTGCTCCCGCAATGCGGGTCTTCTGGTCAAATAATAAGTTGCCCTTATTTACATTAACCCAGATGGCGCGAATACCTTGAAATCAGGAGGGTTCCGCATCTACTCTGTCGCGTTGACTTGATAGGGTAGTGTGGTGACATCGGACGGGTCCGAGAACAGCTCCTCGCGGTCAGAGTTCGTCGAGCGTCGGCGTCAGCCACGCGTGCCGCTGGCCCCGCTTGCCGACGACCCGAGCAAGCCCTCCGCTCTCGTTCCATCGTGTTTCACCACCCAACACCTTGAGGCGTCCCAGCAGTTCAGGGCCTGGCAGGATTATCTGGCGCCCATGTTCGATGTACGCCTGCCGCCCGATATCGGCGTCGAGGGCGGCTTTCCGGTCCGGCAGACGGTCTGGAATCTCGGCGGCATCCTGTTGGTGCAGCAGGCCGTGCCGGCGTACAGCTTCGAGCGCTCTCGCGACCAGGTGCGCTTCAGCCCGATCGACCACTGGCAGATCACCTTCCTGCGCGCCGGAAGGAGCTGGACCGCGGTCGGCGAGCTCGTCGCGGAAAACAGTCCCGGCATGGTGGAGATCCGATCGCTCGGCCAGCCGTTCCGTGGACGGGCGACAGCGACGGAATCGGTCACCCTGATCGTACCCGTCGACCAGTTCGCTTCGCGCGGCGGCCTGCCCGAGGCCAGCCAGCATGTGGTGCTGGGCGGCCACCGCGCCCGGATGCTGATCGACTTCGTGACCAGCGTGGAGGGCAGCCTCGGGCAGTTGACGCAGGAGGGTCTCGCCAGCGTCCGGGGCAGCCTGCTGGAGATGGTGTTCGACACGGTCTCCCATCTGGTCGGTACCCGCCGCGAGCCGGACCAGGCCTCCAATCTCGGGCTGATGACCCGCGCCCGTCGCTATATCCAAAGTCACCTGACTTCGGAGGAGCTGACGGCGGACGCCCTCAGCCGGGAGCTGGCGATCTCCCGCACGCGGCTATACGAGCTCTTCGAAAGCTCCGGCGGCGTGCTGAGATATATTCGCGAACGTCGCCTGGTCGCGGCCCACGCCATGCTGGCGGACGTTTCGAGCACGCGGAAGATTGCCGATGTCGCGACGCTCTTCGGCTTCGATTCCGCCGCCAATTTCAGCCGCGCCTTCACGCAGCAGTTCGGCTACAGCCCGAGCAGCGTGCGCCGGCTGCCGCACGGGCTCGTCGTGCCTGCCGACCTTCGCTCCGATCCACAGCAGCAGGTGACCTTCGAGGATCTCCTGCGGACTCTTCATCCGGTTTGACTTGCCGGGTCGCCTGACGCCGGGTGGTCCCAGTCATGGGGCGTCGACGCTCCGCTTTGCGACTTGACCGGCCGCGAGGCAGCGCGCAATGAGGCCCTCCGGATTGGAAAACTGCGGAGACAAGAATGTCCGACAAGACCGAAGCCGAGCTCGATACCGAGTTCGAGGATTTCGAAGGCGACCACTTCAAGGTGACCATCACCGTCGACGTGATCGCCGGCAACCGGACCGAGGCGGCTATGCTGGCCTACTGGTCGCTCAGCGACGAACTCCCCGATACGTTCGCGGTGACGGACGAGGCAGGGGTCTCCGAGGAGATCACCCTGACGGACGAGCAGATGGAAGAAGCGCTCGCGGACGAGCTCGCCCTCGAAATCGTCTGAGGCCGTCGGTTCCGGAGGAATCTCGCTCCGGGACTGGCGCTTGCAAACATGGCAGCCGGCGGGCCTCTGTGGGCGCTCGCCGGCCGCC
>JAEWAD010000368.1 GCA_023391905.1 Pseudomonadota bacterium
ATCATCACCACGGCGCGCGATGCGGCCGCGTGGGTGGACGAGTTCTCGGCCGCCTGGAAGGCGCAGACGCAATCCAATTTCCAGCTCGTCTTCGTCGACGACGGATCGAGCGACGGCACGGCCGACCGGGTCGAGACTTGCTGGAGCGGCGATGCCCGGTTGACGCTGGTCCGGGCTCCGGCGGCGGGCCGGGGCGCGGCGCTGAACACGGCGCTTGCTCACGCCGCACACGAGATCTGCATCGTCGCCGATGTCGACGATCTGAGCACGACGGAACGCATCGCGCGCACCTGCGCCGCTTTCCGGGATAATCCGGATGTCGACTATCTGTCGTTCCTCGCCTTCAACGAAGAGAACCTGCTGCGGATCGGTTCGCCGCATTCGCCCTTCATCACCGACATGGATGTCCGCGCGCTGTTCGGCATGCCGGCTTCCTTCCCGACCTTCGCCTTCCGTCGCGCGCGCTTTCCGCTGCCTTTCGACGAGACGCTTCCGGGCGGCATCGACGGGCGCTGGCTCAAGCGGCATCTGGCCGAGCGCGGCGTGCGCGGCCTGCTGGTTCACGCGCCGCTGGTCTATTATCGCCGTCATGACGGCCAGATCACGCGTCACCACAATGGCCGCCAGCTGGAGATCCGCCAGGAGATCATCCATTGGAGCTTCGGCCGCGTCCTGGGCGACCTGTCCGACCACGACCGCGACGTGATCGAGGCGCTGATGAGCGGCAAGGCGCTCGATGCCGCGCGAAATGCCCAGATCGCCGGCTGGGTGGCGATGTTCCTCGCCCGCAATGACGAGTGCGGCGTGTTCGACCGCGTCGCCCTCGGCGCGGCACTGCTCGAGCGGGTCGCGGCGCTGACGAAGGGCGGGCCGATGCCGGCCACTTCCGGCACGGCCGACAGGCAGGTGCGGGAATTGCGCCGCGCCGCGGAACGGCACATGGCCGCCGGCGAGTACAAGCTGGCCCGCCGGGCGTTGCGTGACGCCATCGGCATCCTCGACGCCAAATCGATCTGGCGCCGGCTGCTCTCCGCGCATCGCTACCCGATCGTGCGCTATCTCGCGCGGACGACGCCGTTCAAGGGATAGACGGCCCCGCGCTACGACTCGTCGCGTGTGATCGTTCCGGACGGTTCTGGGCGGGCGACGTCGACCCCGTTGGTCTCGCTGCTGGCCGGGTGCGCCGGCTCCGGACTCGCGGGCTGTTCCACAGGTGGTTTTGCCTGGCGGGCGTCGTCAGGCGCTGGGGGCGGCGCTACGGGATGCTCCGAAGGCGCGCGGGCGTGCTTCGTCTTGGTGCCCGTGGTCTTGCTGCCCGTGCGGGTCCGGCTTGGCGGCGCGTGCCGCCTGTCGGTCGATTTGCCTGGCTGGGACGGTCGCCGCGCGATGTCGGCGGAGAGGGCGGGGCCCAGCTCGTCGAACCGGTCGGCGATCCAGTGCATGTGCGACACGACGGTGGCCGGCCCTCCGCTTCGGAGCGGCGTCTCCGAGAGCTCGAGCAAGTCGGATCGCAGCAGCCCCATAAGCGCTGAGATCTCCTGCAGGCTTTCCTTCAACCCGGTGCGCGCGGCCATGCTGGCAATCCTCCGCTGTTTGCCGGGATCAACGCCCGGGCCGCGTCGCCGTTCCCGACCTGCGTCGCGGACATTGGACAGAACGACGCCCCGCCGGAGGTCGGGGCGTCGCGCGCGGTCACGATGGCAGATCGTTACTGGATCTGGGTGCAGAAGGTCTTCACCGCCGCCGAGTACTTAAGCGGCTCCGCCGTGACGTTCTGGTTGCAGGTGTTGCGTGCGGCCGTCAGCTGCTCGGGCGTCAGGTTGGTCGCGCCCTGGGTGATGTCGAAGCCGAAGACGTCCTCGTCCTTGATCTGCGACTTCACAGGATCCATGCCGCTCGTCGCGCCGTTCTGGCCGCCGGTCGTGTTGTTGTCGGTCGACTGGGCCATCACCGGCGAAGCAAACAGCGCCGCGACGGCGGCAACGGCAATTGTATACTTGATCGTGTTCATGGCGTTCCTCCATTGATGATTGCCGACGGGCTGCGTTCAGCAGCATCATCATGTCGGCTCTTCGATCAGGGTCTCTACCTAATCGTCAATGAACGAACGGTGGACTGTCGGGATGGTTCCCGATGGCCGTGAACTTCCTTGCTTCCTACGCGCGTCGCCTGGTTCAATCGTGGTCGTGCCCGACCTCCTGAAGGCGGCCGCGCACGAAGCCGAAGGAGATGCGCGCCGTGCGGGCGTCGATCGCCAGCAGCAGCGTCTCGATCACCGCGCGGGCGTCGCCCTGATGCGCCGCGACGAGGCTCTCGACCCGCGCTTCCAGCGCCTGTTCGGGACTGTCGATCCGTTTCGCCGCTTCCGCCATCACACATACTCCTGTCACTGATGTTCCTATTTTGTTCTCATCGGCGTCAGAGTCAATCCGGCTGAACCGGCTGTCCAGAACCGCGTGCAGCAGCGGGATGCAAAACGGCCCGCCGGAGGCGGGCCATGATGGCGGTGTGGACGTTCAGGCTTCGGCGGCCTTCTCGAAGACTTCGGCCGCGGCCTCGGTCAGCGGTTCGGCGAACAGTGCGGCAGCGATCTTGGGCGAGAAGGTGAAGGTGTCGATGCCGAGACGGCCGAGCTGGACGAGATCGTCGGCGGCGCGCAGGCTGGCGACGAGGATCCGCATCGGGCTGCCCGTGCCGCGCACGATCTCCTGCATGGCGGCAATCTCGGCAAAGCCGTCGCGGCCCGCATTGTTCATGCGGCCGAGATAGGGCGCGGCATAGTCGGCGCCGATCGCTGCGGCGCTGAACGCCTGATGGGCGGTGTAGACGGCCGTCATGGTGATGCGGATGCCTTCAGCCTTGAGCGTCGCGGCGGCGAGCGCGCCGTCGCGCGTGATCGGCACCTTGACCACGATGCGCGGATCCAGCGCGGCAATCAGGCGGCCGTTGATGGTCAGCGCCTCGGCGGTGCGGCCCCAGGTCTGCGCCTGGAATTCCTGCATGCCCGAGGCGAAGGCGAGCATGGAGAGCCCCTTCAGCTCGGCCAGCGTGTTCGGGATCCCTGAATTGGCGAGGATGGTTGGGTTGGTGGTGATGCCGTGGAACAGCCCGGTCGGTAGCCATTCGTCCCAGGCGGCGCGATCGGCGCTGTCGAGAAAGAGGCGCGGGCGCTTCATCGGGGTCTGTTCGGTCATCACTGCCTGCTGGTCGTCTTCAAGGAAGAGGCAGTTTAGCAGTGTCGACCACGCCTGGAAGCATCGATGTCAGATCGATGCGCCGCCTTCCACGCCGAAGAGGCGGTCGAGGACGCGCTGCTCGAGCGCCGCGAAGGCCGGCGAACCGCGCCGCCGCGGCCGGGGCAGCGGCACGTCGATGTCGAGCGCGATGCGGCCGTCCTCGATTAGCAGGATCCGGTCGGCGAGGGTGATGGCCTCCGAGACGTCGTGGGTGACGAGCAGCGCGGTGAAGCGCTGCTGCTGCCAGACGCGGTCGACGAGGCCCTGCATGGCGATGCGCGTGAGGGCGTCGAGCGCGCCGAGCGGTTCGTCGAGCGCCAGCAGGCGCGGCCGGCTGACGAGGGCGCGAGCGAGCGCCACGCGCTGCTTCTGGCCACCGGAGAGAATCGACGGCCAGGCGTCGCCGCGACCGTCGAGCGCGACTTCGGCGAGTGCCTTGCGGGCCCCCTCGCGGCGCTCCGCCCTGCTTCCGGTCCGGCCGAGACCGATCGCGACATTGTCGAGGACGGTGGCCCAGGGCAGCAGGCGCGGTTCCTGGAAGATGAAGCGGGCCGACGTTTCGGCGTCCGGCCCGGCGCGGCGGATGATGCCTGAAGTCGGCGTCTCCAGCCCCATGATCAGCCGGAGCAGCGTGCTCTTGCCGCAGCCGCTCTTGCCGACGATGGCGACCGACTGGCCGGCCGGGATGTCGAGGTCGATGCCGCGGATGACCGGCTCGCCGTCGAACGCCTTGACCAAGCCCCGGATGGCGAGGCCGAGGCCGCGCGTCGTCCGCGACGCCGCCTCGTCGGTGACCTCGAACGGAACCGGGCGCGCGGCGGGCAGGTCGCGCGGGACCGATCGCCGGGCCGTCTCGATCATCGTCATCGTGTCGGAGAACATCGGGACTCCTTGTTGGCTCAGACGTTCTCGAACGCCGGGTTCCAGGAGAGCGTCCGCCGCTCGAGAACGCGCGCGATGGTGTCGGCCAGCTTGCCGAGCAGCGCGTAGATCAGGATCGACAGCACGACGACGTCGGTCATCATGAATTCGCGCGCCTGCATCGCCATGTGGCCGATGCCGGAGGAGGCGGCGATCGTCTCGGCGACGATCAGCGTCAGCCACATGATGCCGAGGCCGAAGCGGACGCCTACGAAGATCGAGGGCAGGGCGCCGGGCAGGATGACCTTGGTGAAGAGTTCGCGCCCGTTCATGCCGTAGGTACGGCCCATCTCGACCAGCTGCGGATCGACGGAGCGGATGCCGGCGAGCGTGTTGATGTAGATCGGGAAGAACACACCGAGCGCCACCAGGAAAAGCTTTGCCGACTCATCGATGCCGAACCAGAGGATGACGAGCGGGATCAGCGCCAGGTGCGGCACGTTGCGGACCATCTGCAGCGTGGTGTCGGTCAGCGCCTCGGAGAAGCGTGACAGGCCATTGGCTAGCCCGAAGGCGAAGCCGACCGTGCCGCCGATCAGGAAGCCGATGCTGGCGCGCCAGAAACTGATGGCGATGTTTTCGAGAAGCTCGCCCGAACGGACGACGCGCCCGAGCGCGGCGGCGACCGCCGTCGGCGCCGGCAGCACGCTTGGCGGGATGAAGCCGATGCGGGCCAGCAGTTCCCAGACGACGAGGACGGCGGCCGGCAGGATCCAGCCGATCAGCGCGCGGGTCACCCGGATTGGGGTCGGGGCGGCCGTCACGAGGCGGAGACCAGCTTGCGCGCCGTCTCGTCGACGCCGAACTCGTTCTGGATCGCCCGGCTGACGGTCTGGCGGCGGGCGTTGACGCCAAGCTCCGGGAACAGGAGCTCGGCGACGCGGTACGCTTCCTCGAGATGCGGGTAGCCGGAGCCGATCACCGTGTCGATGCCGAGCGCCTGGTATTCGCGGAGCCGTGCCGCGACCTGCTCCGGCGTGCCGACGAGCGCGGTGCCGGCGCCGCCGCGCACCAGCCCGACGCCGGCCCAGAGATTGGGGGCGACGAGGAGCTTGTCGCGACGGCCGCCATGCAGCTCCGCCATCCGGCGCTGGCCGACCGAATCCATCTCCTTGGTGAAGCGCTTGTAGGCGATCTCGATCTGCTCGTCGGAGATGCGGCTGATCAGCCTGTCTGCCGCCGCCCAGGCTTCCTCCTCGGTCTCGCGCACGATGAAATGCAGGCGGATGCCGAAGCGCAGTCGCCGGCCCTTCGCGGTGGCGCGGGCGCGCGCCGTCGCGATCTTCTCGGCGACGGCGTCGAGCGGCTCGCCCCAGGTCAGATAGAGTTCCGTCTTCTCGGCCGCGAGCTCGATGCCGGCCTCCGACGAGCCGCCGAAATAGAGCGGTGGTGGGGTCTGCACCGGCGGGAAATCGAGCCGGCCCTTCTCGATGCGGTAGTGCTTGCCCTCGAAATCGACGCGCTCGCCCGAGACCAGGCCCTGCCAGATGGTCAGGAACTCGTTGGCCTGCTCGTAGCGTTGGTCATGCGGCAGGAAGACGCCGTCGCCGGCGAGCTCGACCGGATTGCCGCCGACCACGACGTTGAGCAGCAGCCGCCCGTTCGAGAGACGATCGAGCGCCGCCGTCTGCCGCGCCGCATAGGCAGGCTGGACCACGCCGGGACGCAGCGCGACGAGAAATTTGAGCCTTTCCGTCACGGTCGCGAGCCCGGCGGCCGTCACCCAGCTC
>JAEWAD010000370.1 GCA_023391905.1 Pseudomonadota bacterium
GATCGAGAAGGATCCGAAGGACTACGCGGCCCGCTTCGCCCTGGCGCTGCTCCTCAACGCCAAGGACCTGCGCGAGGACGCGGCCGACCAGCTCCTTGACATTTTCCGCCTGAACCGCAGTTGGGAGGATGATAAGGCCCGCAAGCAGCTCGTGCAGTTCTTCGAGGCCTGGGGCCCGACCGACGAGGCGACGCTGTACGGACGCCGCCGCCTTTCCTCTCTGCTGTTTTCCTGAAGGCGCAATATTGATGCAGGTAGGCATCGCCACCTATGAAGGCCCGGAAGATCTCCCCGATCTGATCCCGCTGTTCCCGCTGCCGGAAGCGCTGCTGCTGCCGCGTGGCCAGATGCCGCTCAACATCTTCGAGCCGCGCTATCTGGCGATGATCGACCACGCCATGGCGGGCGACCGCATCATCGGCATGGTGCAGCCGCTCGCCGCCCCGGAATCGGACGAGGACGAGGTCGGCGAGGTATTCGCCATCGGCTGCGCCGGGCGGATCACCTCCTATGCGGAGACCGGCGACGGCCGCTACATGATCTGCCTGACCGGCATCAGCCGCTTCCGCATCGTCGAGGAGGTGGAGCCGGAATCCGGCTTCCGCCGCGCCCGCGTCACCGCGGCGGGCTTCGACACCGACTTCATCGAGGACGCCGGCTCCGACACCGTCGACCGCACGCATCTGCTCGACACCTTCCGCCTCTATCTGGACGCCAACCATCTGGAAGCGGACTGGGACAGCATCGAGAAGGCGTCGAACGAGACGCTGGTCAACGCGCTCTCGATGATGAGCCCGTACGGCATGGCGGAGAAGCAGGCCTTGCTCGAGGCGCCGGACCTGAAGACGCGCTCCGAGACGCTGATCGCGCTGACCGAGTTGTCGCTGGCGCGGCGCTCGGGCGGCGCGCCGTCGCAGCTGCAATAGGGGGCGCCATGTCGGTCGAACGCCCCGCCAGTCGCATCGACAGCCGCCTGCTGGAGCTGCTCGTCTGCCCGCTGACCAAGACGACGCTCGAATATGATGCCGAGCGCCAGGAGCTGATCAGCCACGCCGCGCGGCTCGCCTATCCGATCCGCGACGGCATCCCGATCCTGCTGCCCGACGAGGCGCGGCCGTTCTGAGGGACGGGCGTCCCGCCGCATTTTCGGTCATCCCGGACGCGCATCGCGCGATCCGGGATCGATTCCCGTCCTGACCTCCCAGATCGTCCGACCGGCTCCGCCATCCTCCTGAGGTGCCTCGCGCCAGCGAAGCCTCGAAGGAGGATCCAGCGTGGCACTCGGAGTTCCCTGGGCGGCGTGGACGAATCGTTGACGCGGCCCGGGGCTCCAAGCGAGACTCCGCTCTCGCTCAGACGGGAGGATGATCGTGGACGATTTCGCCGAGATAGAGCACTGCGAACAGCAACTGCGCGACGCCATGCTGCACAGCGACGTGGCGCAGCTGGATCGCCTGCTGAGCGATGGGCTGGTCTTCATCAATCAGGACGGCGCGCGCCTTACCAAGGCGGATGATCTCGCCACGCATCGATCCGGTCTGCTGGCGATCACGACGCTCTCGCAACAGGGCGAGCGGATCATCCGAAGGCTTGGCGATACCGCGATCGTCTGCCTGAACGCCGCGATCGCGGGCGAATATGCCGGCCAGCCATTCAGCGGCACCTTCGCCTACTCACGCGTTTGGCACTCCGAGGATGGGCGCTGGCAGGTCGTGCTCGGCCACTGTTCCGCCGTCGTTTCGGCAGGCCAGATGGTGGAGGCTGCCTAGTCGGGTCGGTTCTCAGATCGCCTCGCCGCGCAGCAGGCGCGGGCCCGATGAACCGACGTCCGACGCCGTGCCGATAAAACTCTCCTTCAGGCGCGGCAGCCGGTCGACCAGCCCGAGGCCGACGTCGCGGACGATCCGCAGCGCCGCATTGTCGTTCGAGAACAGCCGCGTCAGCGCGTCGGTCATGACGCCCATCTGCACCGTGTCGAAGCGGCGCCAACGCTCATAGCGCTCGAGGATGTCGAGCGCGCCGGGATCGAGCCCGAGGCGCGCCGCCTCGACCACCGTCTCGGCCAGCGCCGCGGCGTCCTTGAAGCCGAGATTGAGGCCCTGGCCGGCGATCGGGTGGATGGCGTGCGCGGCGTCGCCGACCAGCGCCACGCGCGGCTTGACGAAGGCGCGGGCGAGCTTCAGCCCGATCGGATAGGCGCGGCGGGTGCCGATCGGCTCGATCGCCCCGAGCTGGTGGCCGAAGCGGCGCTCGAGCTCGAGCTGGAAGGTGAAATCATCCGCCTTGACCAGCCGGTCGGCGCTTTCCGTGCTCTCCGACCAGACCAGCGACGAGCGGTTGCCCGGCAGCGGCAGGATGGCGAACGGCCCGGCGGGCAGGAAGTGCTCGACCGCGCGGCCATGATGCGGGCGCTCGTGCTGGACCGTGGTGACGATGCCCGACTGGCCGTAGGACCAGCCGACGGTGCGGATGCCGGCGAGATCGCGCAGGCGCGACTTGCGCCGTCGGCAGCGACCAGCAGTCGCGCCCGGATCGTCGCGCCGCCGGCGAGCCGGGCCGAGACATGCGACGGATGGGTGATGAAATCGACGACCGATTCGCTGGCGATCAGCTCGACGCCGGCCGCGGCGGCCGCTTCCGCCAGCGCGCCGACCATGGCGCCGTTCGGCACCATGTGGGCGAAGGGCTCGCCATCGCCGACCGAGCCGGAAAAGGTCAGGAACACCGGCCGCACCGCGTCGCGCAGCTTGCTGTCGGTGACGATCATCTCGGTGATCGGCTGGCTCGTCGCCGCGATCTTCTCCCAGATGCCGAGCTGTTCCAGCATGCGCTTCGCCGCTGCCGCGATGGCCGAGGCGCGGCCGTCGCGCGAGCCGGCGCCGGCCGGCGCGGGATCGACGACGGCGACCGAGAGCGACGGCGCGCCCTGCTTCAGGGCCAGCGCCGTGCACAGGCCGACATAGCCGCCGCCGGCGATCAGCACGTCGATGACGACATCCTCGTGCGCGCGCTTGTCCATCTCGTTCCGTCCCTTCCGGCAGTCCGTCCGGCGCGGGGTCGAACGCGCGACTAGCGCTTGACTCGAACCCGCATCGGCAGCAACACCAACAGTCTCTTCCGCCGCCCCGCCCGCAAGAAACCCGCTGAGACATGATCGACGACCTTCTCTCGATACTCGATCTGGAGCCTCTGGAACACAATCTGTTCCGGGGTCGCAGCTTCGATCCCGGCTGGCAGCGCGTTTTCGGCGGCCAGGTCATCGGCCAGGCCCTGGTGGCGGCTTCCCGAACCGTCAGCGACCGCTTCGTGCACTCGCTGCACTGCTATTTCCTGCGCACCGGCGATCCGGCCCTGCCGATCGTCTACGAGGTCGAGCGGGTCCGCGACGGCGGCAGCTTCTCGACGCGGCGCGTCGTCGCGATCCAGCACGGCAAGCCGATCTTCGTCATGTCCGCCTCGTTCCACATCCGCGAGGAAGGCCTCGAGCACCAGATCACCATGCCGGACGTGCCGGCGCCGGAGGACCTGCCGGTCGACGGCCTGCTGGCCGACAAGCTGCTCGAAGGCGCGCCGGCCGGCGTCCGCCGCTACTGGGAGCGGCTCAGGCCGATCGAGCTGCGCCCGGTCGATCTCGCCGGCTTCCTGCGCCGCGCCGAGCCCCGGCACGGCCAGGCGATCTGGATCCGCGCCAAGACCTCGATCGGCGACGACCCGGTGCTGAACAGCTGCGTGCTCGCCTATGCGTCCGACCTGACGCTGCTCGACACCACCCTGCTCGCGCATGGCCGCTCGGCCTTCGACCCGGCACTGCAGGTGGCGAGCCTCGACCACGCCATGTGGTTCCACCGGCCGTTCCGCATGGACGACTGGCTGCTCTATGTGGAGGACAGCCCGTCCGCCTCCGGCGCGCGCGGCTTCAACCGCGGCAGCCTGTTCGACCGCCGCGGCGTCCTCGTCGCCTCGGTGGCGCAGGAAGGGCTGGTCCGCCCGGTCGACGCCTCGACGCCCAATTCCCTGGCGCTGACCCGGGACGATCAGCCTAAGAATTAGGCATCAAGCGCGATCTGATTACCAATCAGGCAGATATTGCGGCGAGATCGCGGCATTGCCGCCGATCGCGCCGGGCCTGCTGACGCGTTTTTGCGCGGACCGCATTTTTTTCCGACCACCCGACGGCACTTGGCACGGCACTTGAATGAGCCTTGTCAGCGAACGCCGCCGCACGGCCAGCCCGACGCCAGCCTTGCGGTTCCATAGCTGCCTGAGAAGACGGGAATCGGAACACATGCAAATCGTGATGGCGATAATCAAACCGTTCAAGCTGGACGAGGTGCGCGACGCCCTGACGGCGATCGGCGTCCAGGGCCTGACGGTCACGGAAGTGAAGGGCTATGGCCGCCAGAAGGGCCATACCGAGATCTATCGCGGCGCCGAATACGCCGTCAGCTTCCTGCCGAAGCTGAAGGTCGAGGTCGCCGTGGCCTCGGAAGCGGTCGACGCGGTGGTCGAGGCGATCGCCGCCGCCGCCAAGACCGGCCAGATCGGCGACGGCAAGATCTTCGTCTACCAGATCGAGCAGGCGGTGCGCATCCGCACCGGCGAGACCGACGCGGACGCCCTCTAGCCCGGACGGCCCGCGCCGGACGGCGCAGGCCCCGGACCCGACATCATACCGAACAACCGCCGCGACGCGGGCGACGCGCCCCGACCGGCAGCCGAAGCAGAGCTCGGCGGTAAGGAGAGGTTCCATGAAGCTTCGAAATGCTCTTTCCCTTGTCGGCATGGGAGGCGCGCTCCTGGCGTCGACCGTCGCCGCCCTGGCCCAGGACGCGACCGAGCCCGCGGTCGAGGCGACGGAAGCGGCCGTCGCCGCCGCCGCACCGACGCTGAACTCCGGCGACACCGCCTGGATGCTGATCTCGACCGTGCTGGTGCTGGCGATGATCGTGCCCGGCGTGGCGCTGTTCTACGGCGGCCTGGTGCGCGCCAAGAACATGCTGTCGGTGCTGATGCAGGTCCTGCTCACCGCCTGCGTCGCGATGATCATCTGGGTCTTCTACGGCTACAGCCTGACCTTCACCGACGGCGGCGCGCTGATCGGCGGCCTGTCCAAGGCCTTCCTCGCCGGCGTCAAGCCGGACACGCTCTCCGGCACGATCCCGGAATATGTCTTCCTCTCCTTCCAGATGACCTTCGCGGCCATCACCGCCGCCCTCATCGTCGGCGCCTTCGCCGAGCGCATGAAGTTCGCCGCCGTGATGCTGTTCATGGTGCTCTGGATCACCGTCGTCTACATCCCCGTCGCCCACTCGGTCTGGCAGTCGACCGGCTGGCTGTTCCAGCGCGGCGCGCTTGATTTCGCCGGCGGCACGGTCGTCCACATCAACGCCGGTGTCGCGGGCCTCGTCGGCGCCATCCTGGTCGGCAAGCGCACCGGTCTCGGCAAGGACCTGATGCCGCCCCATTCGCTGACGCTCTCCATGGTCGGCGCCGCCCTGCTGTGGGTCGGCTGGTTCGGCTTCAACGCCGGCTCGGCGCTCTCGGCCGGCGCCGTCGCGGGCCTCGCCACCGTCAACACCTTCGTCGCCACCGCGGCGGCCGCCATCGGCTGGTCGCTGGTCGAGTGGATCGTCCGCGGCAAGCCCTCCATGCTGGGCGCCATCTCCGGCGTCGTCGCCGGCCTGGTCGCCGTCACCCCGGCCGCCGGCTTCATCGGCCCGGTCGGCTCGATCGTCCTCGGCTTCGTCGCCTCGATCATCTGCTTCTTCTTCGTCACCACGGTGAAGAACTCGTTCGGCTACGACGACAGCCTGGATGTCTTCGGCATCCACGGCGTCGGCGGCATCGTCGGCGCGATCGCCACCGGCATCCTCGTCAGCCCGTCGCTCGGCGGCGTCGGCATCGAGGGCTACCAGATGGGCCACCAGCTCTGGGTCCAGATCGAGGGCGTGCTGTTCACCCTCGCCTGGTCGGGCATCGGCTCGGCGATCCTGTTCAAGATCGTCGACGTGATCGTCGGTCTGCGCGTCCGCAAGGAAGTCGAGAGCGAGGGCCTCGACATCACCGAGCACGGCGAGCGCGCCTATCACGGCTAATCCCGGCCGGGGGGCCCGGCCCCCCCCCCCCCCCCCCCCCCCCCCCCA
>JAEWAD010000443.1 GCA_023391905.1 Pseudomonadota bacterium
ACAACGACACACGCCAGTGGAGCGGCGGCGCTGCGCCGGCCTCGCTGCCCGACCCCGGAGATGACGGCACCACCGTCGTGGCGCTCGCCTTCTCGGGCGGCGGCACGCGGGCCGCGGCCTTCGCCTATGGCGCGCTGACCGAGCTCGATACCCTGATCATCGACGAGCATCCGCGCCAGCGCAGCCTCGTCGACGACGTCCGCTCCGTCGCCGGCACGTCGGGCGGCGCGATCATGGCCGCCTATCTCGGCTACAAGGGCAAGGACGGCTTCGTCGACTTCCGCGACCGCTTCCTCGTGAAGGACGCGGAAGCGTCGATGCGAACCTCGCTCACGCCGGGCAATTTGACGCGCACGACGCTCGGCGGCGGAGCAAACGACCGGACCACCTTCGCGCGCTGGCTCGACGAGCACGTCTTCGACAAGTCGACCTATGCCGCCTTCGAACAGCCCGATCGCCCGATCGTCTGGATCACGGCCTCCGACATCTACAACAACACGCCGTTCGTCTTCACCCAGGACACGATGTCGGCGCTCTGCAGCGACCTGGACAAGGTGAAGATCGCCGATGCGGTGGCTGCCTCGGCGGCGTTTCCGGTCGCCTTCTCGCCGGTCATCCTGCTCACACCGGACAAGGGCGACTGCGACTATCGCCGGCCCGACTGGCTGGAGAAGGCCCTCAATGCGCGCGACCCCTCCGTCCGGCTGCAGGCCTATGCGCGGGCGCTCGATTCCTACCAGCTCAACGACAAGCTCAAATATGTCCGCCTGCTCGACGGCGGCCTGACCGACAATCTCGGCATTTCGGGCCTGACGCTCGAGCGGGCGCGGGCGTCGACGCCCTATGCGCCGCTTTCGCTGCAGGAAGCGGTCCGCATCCGCAACTTCCTCTTCATCGTCACCAACGCCGGCGTCGAGCGCCAGTATGACTGGGGCGCTTCGAAGCCCAATCCGCATCTCGGCAAGATCCTGAGCTCGGTCGCCGACACGGCGATCTCGGCCTCGACGCGCAACGGCTTCGACGCCGTCGACCTCGCGCTGAACCAGTGGCAGCAGGAGCTGATCACCTATCGCTGCGGCCTCTCGCAGGCCCAGGTTCTGCGCCATCGCGGCACGCTGGCCGGCTGGAACTGCCGCGACGTGCACGTCACCACCGAACATCTGACGTTCCGCGATGCCGATCCGAAGCTGTACGCGGCCCTCAATGCCGTTCCCACCCGGCTCAAGCTGACGGAAAAGCAGGTCGAACTGGTCATTGCCGCCGGGCGGGAGGCGGTGCGCCGCAACGCCAACATCCAGAAGATCGCCCGCGAAACCTATGAACGGTCGCGCCTCTTCGACCATATCGGCGTCACGCGGACGGCGACGAACTGAACGGGCCGGCGCGGGACAACCGGAGATTTGTCAAGCGCGCGGCGACGAGGCAAGGTCAGATCGACTGGCCGGCCCGATTCCGCTCATGCTTCGTCGACGGCGCCCCTGACAGGAAAACGAAATGACAACCTGGATTGTCCTGGCCCTGATCGTGGCCGCCGCGCTCTATGCGGTCAGCCTCTACAACAACCTCGTCGCCAAGCGGAACCTCGCGCATGAGGGATGGAGCGGCATCGACGTGCAGCTGAAGCGCCGCGCCGATCTGATCCCCAACCTCGTCGAGACGGTGAAGGGCTACGCGGCGCACGAGAAGGCGATCTTCGAGGACGTCGCGGCGAAGCGCGCCGCCAGCATGAACGCCGGCGACGTCAAGAGCCAGGCGGCGGCGGACCAGGCCCTTTCCGGCGCGCTCGGCCGGCTGATCGCCATCTCCGAGGCCTATCCGGAGCTGAAGGCCGACGCGAATTTCCGCGAGTTGCAGGCGCAGCTCGCGAACATCGAGGACGAGATGCAGATGGCGCGCCGCTACTACAACGGCACCGTGCGCGACCTGAACACGGCGATCCAGACCTTCCCGAGCGTGCTCGTCGCCAACATGTTCGGCTTCCGCCCGGAGGCGTTCTACGAGATCGAGGACCGCGCCGCGGCGCAGATCCCGCCCAAGGTCTCGTTCTGAGGCCGGCATGCGCGCGCGCCTGATCCAAGCGCTTGTCGCCGGCCTGCTGCTGGCGCTCGCGCCTCTCGCAACGGCGCAGGCCGAGGAACGCATCCTCCGCTTCATCTCCGACGTCGACGTCCAGAGGAACGGCGATCTCCTCGTCACCGAGACGATCCGCGTCCAGGCCGAGGGCGACGAGATCCGCCGCGGTATCCTTCGCGACTTCCCGACAACCTACCGCGACGAGCGCGGCGCCTCGGTCGTCGTCGGCTTCGACGTCGAATCGGTGACGCGCGACGGCCGGGACGAACCCTTCGCGATCGAGCAGCTCCAGAACGGCAAGCGCGTCCGCATCGGCTCGGGCGACACGTTGCTGGACTACGGCCCGCACGACTATGTCATCCGCTACCGCACGACGCGCCAGATCGGCTTCTTCGACGATTTCGACGAGCTCTACTGGAATGCGACCGGCACCGGCTGGACCTTCCCGATCGATGTCGCCGAGGCGCGCATCACCCTGCCCGAGGCCGTGCCGTTCGGCCAGACCGCGATCTATACCGGCCGGCAAGGCGAACGCGGCCAGGACGCCCGCGTCGTCTCGAAGGAGCCCGGCCGGATCGTCTTTCGCACGACGGCGACGCTGCCGCCGAACGCCGGCCTGACGGTCGCCGCCTCGTGGCCGAAGGGCATCGTCGAGCCGCCGAGCGCCGGGCGGCAGGCGGCCTGGTGGCTTCGCGACAATATCGGCGCGCTGTTCGCCCTGTTCGGCGCCGCCGGCGGCCTGCTCTACCTGTTCCAGGCCTGGCGCAAGGCCGGGCGCGATCCCGAGCCCGGCACGGTCATTCCGCTGTTCACGCCGCCGGAGGGGATTTCCGCCGCCGCGGCGCGCTACGTCTCGGAAATGGGCTTCGACGACCGCGCCTTCACGGCGGCCATCCTCGAACTCGGCGTCAGGGGCCAGCTCAAGATCGCCGACAGCGGCAAGGCGCTCGCCCTGACCCGCACGCCGGGCGGTCACCCGGTTCCGCCGGCCGAGCGCGCCGCCGCAGACGCGCTGTTCCGGTCGAGCGCCGAGGTGCGCCTCGTCCAGTCCAATCACGCGGTGCTTTCAAGCGCCAAGTCGACACTGGCGCGCGGTCTCGCCAAGGCCTATTCCGGCACCGTCTTCAACATGAACAGCGGCTGGCTCACCGGCGGCGTGCTGATCACGCTCGGCGCCTACATCCTGGCGGCGACCGGCCTGGTCATCGCCATGGGCGAGAACGGCCTCGTCGCGGCCTTCAGCCTGATCTTCCTGTCGGTCCCGTCCATCGTCGTGGGGCTCACCTTGAAGTCCCTGCGCGGCAGCCCCTGGTACAAGCGGATCTTCGTGCTGCTTTTCACCGGCGTCTTCGCGCTTGCCTTTGGCGGCGCCGGTCTCGGCGTGTTCCTGAGCGCGGCCCGCGGTCCGCTCGATCTGGCCGTGCTGGTATTGCCCTTCGCACTGCTGCCGGTGCTCGCCTCCGCCTTCTCCTGGATGCGGTCGCCGACGCCGGAAGGCCAGAAGCTCCGCGACGCGATCGCCGGCTTCCGGCAGTATCTCGGCATCGCCGAGGAACACCGGCTCGACATGCTGCATCCGCCGGAGAAGACCCCGGAGCTGTTCGAGCGCTACCTGCCCTATGCGGTGGCACTCGACGTCGAGAATGCGTGGGCGAAGAAGTTTGCCGGCGTCCTGGCGGCGGCCGGCGCCACGGCGGCGGTTTCGAGCTGGTATCTCGCGAGCAACAACCGCAGCCCCACCGATCTGGTCAGTCGCCTGGGCTCGGGCCTGTCGCAGACGGTCGCCTCGGCCTCGACGGCGCCCGGCTCGCGCGGCGGCTCGGGCTCGAGCAGCGGCTCGTCCGGCGGCGGCTCGTCGGGCGGTGGCGGTGGCGGTGGCGGCGGATCCGGCTGGTAGGCCGCAAACGATCGTGCCGCGATGTCGAAATCGACGTCGCCCGATCGTCGTGACAGGAACAATGCCTCTCAGGAGAGTTCCGTCATGACCAGAACCGCAGCCATTCTCGTCGCCAGGCTGATCTTCGCCGGCGTCTTCATCATGGCCGCCGCCTTCAAGTTCGCCGACATGGGGGCGACGGCCGGCTACATCGCCTCGGCCGGCTTCCCGTTCCCGCTGTTTCTCGCCTGGGTCGCCGCCTTCTTCGAGCTGGCGCTCGCGGCGGCGCTGCTGACCGGGGCGTTCTTCAGCGAAGCGGCCCTGCTCGCCGCCGCCTATATCCTGTTCCTCGCCTTCGCCTTCCACGGCCCGACACACTGGAGCGGCAACCAGGTCGAGTTCGGCTTCTTCGTCGACCACTTCACCTTCATCGCCGGCCTGCTCTTCGCCGCCGTGCACGGACCGGGCGAGCGGCTGGCGCTCCAGGCGTCGCTCCTCAACCGATCGAGCGTCTCGGCATGAAGCGGGCCAGATACCGAAGCCGGCGAGCGGGACGACTTGCCCTCGGGTAGGGCAATCCTGCTAGAAATCCGCGGCTGAGATCACGAGGAGGCGGATCATGGTGGAGGCGCTCGATCTGGATCCGATCCTCACCGAGCTCGGTCTGCCGACGGCGCTGTCGATCACACCGCTCCAGGGCGGCTCCAGCGAAGTCTTCCGTATCGATCTGCGCGGGGGCGCGGCAGTCGTTCTCAAGGTCTTCCAACTGGAAGAGACGATACCGATGCGCGACGCCCATGCCGCCGCGCTCCTCACGTCCCTTGATGTCCCCGTGACGCGATATCTGCTCGTCGACGAAAGCAGAAGCCGCCTGCCCTTTCGCTTCGCCCTCACGAGCCATCTGCCCGGTTCTGCCGCGATCGAATGGGCCGACGACCCGAACTATCGCGACATCTTCGAGCAGATCGGGAAGCTCGCCCGAAAGCTGCATGGTATCGAACTGCCTGCTTTCGGCGCGTTTCCCGAGCCGAAACATCGTCGGAATACCGATTATGTCCGCGAGTTCGCGGATCAGGCGTTTGCACGCTTCCTTCACTACGGGGCCGATCCGGCGCTGACGGATAGGCTGCGACGCCTGTTCGAGAGGGACTTCGAGGCCGTCGTGCCGGCGACGCGACAGGCAGTATTCGCGCATGATGACCTGCATCCCGGCAACGTTCTGGTTGTCGCGACGGGGACACGGCTATCGATCAGCGGCCTCCTGGATCTCGGCAACGCGCGGGCAAGCTCCTCGATCATGGACCTGGCAAAAACGTTGTTCATCTGCGAGCACATGGCTCCGGGCAGCAGCGGCCCGATACGTGCGGGCTACGGCCCGGTCGATCATCCGGAACCGCAAACCGCGCTTGCGTTCTACACGATGCTCCATCGCGTCGTGATGTGGTGGTGGCTGCGCCATGTCGGCGCCCTCGCCACCCCAGACGCTGACAGTGACCTCATCAAGGCTCTGAGAGCCACCGCGGGCTAGGATGAAGTCCCTAGACGACCCGTGGTCTTGCGGAGAGGAACCGTTGGCTCCCAGGCCTATTTCTGCGCCTGCGGGTGTCCCTCGCCGGCGGTGCGGCGCCTGAAGCCGTCGAGGATCTTGCCGGCGAGCGCGTCATAGTCGCCGTCGAAGTGATGGCCGCCGGTGGTCCGGATCATCTCCACCCCGGTGCCGTCCAGCTTCGGACAGGCGGATTCGTCCTCGTCCTCGCCATAGACGCACTGGATCAGCCCGGGCTTGATCTTCTTGAGGTCGGGCAGCGTCTCGCCGGCGCTCGACCCGGTGCCGAGGAATTCGCCGACCGAGACCTCGTAGTCGACCTGCTCGGACAGCCCGAGCAGCGACATCTCGGCGACGCTGTCCCGGACATCGGCCGGCAGGCGGTTATAGGCATCGGGCAGCACGTCGGCGCCGAAGGAGTAGCCGATCAGGATGACGTGCTCGACGTTCCAGCGCTCGAGATAGGCCTCGATGATGCGGGCGAGATCGGCCGAGGTCTGCTCCGGCGTCTTTTCCGACCAGAAGTAGCGCAGCGAATCCAGCCCCACCGTCGGCACGCCCTCCTTCTGCAGCGCCTCGGCGACCGACTTGTCGAGATCGCGCCAGCCACCGTCGCCTGAATAGACGATCGCCAGTGTGTCGTATTTCGGCGTCACCGGCAGCTCGATCAGCTGCAGGTCGGCGAGCGGATCGTCGCCGGCCGATTTCGGCACCAGCACGTGCAGGAGCCGGGCCTCCAGCGCGGCGCGCGCATCGCCGTCCGCGGCGCGGTCCTTGATCTTGAAGCCCAGCTTCTGCAGCGCCTCGACATGCGCCTTGCCGTCGGCCGGCGCGGCGGCGGTGTAGAGCACGTCGACCGGGTTGGTGAGGTCGCCCTGCGCCAGACCGTAGACGGTGCCGCCCGCGCTCGCGGCGCGCGGCGCGTCGGTGCAGAGGGGCTTCGCGAGCGGCAGCACCTTGCCGGGATCGACGGCGACCGTCCGGCCGATCGTCGCGTCGGGGGTCTGCGCGGCGATGGCGAGGCCCAGCGTGCCGGCGGCGCCGATGCCGACGACGACGGGCGAATGATAGATGCCGGTGCCGAGCGAGCGCTGGATCTGGTGGCTCAGATCCTCGATGTCGGCAACGAGGTAGACGCACTCGTCCGCCTTGTCGATTTCGAGGCCGGCCAGATATTTCGCCGTATCGATCCCGACGACGATGGCGCCCGCCTTCTGCAGCGTCTCGGCCGTCTGCTGGTCGGCGCTCGTCCAGCCGCCCTTGTCGGAGAACAGGAAGATGGCGCCGCTGACCTCGTCGGTCGGCAGCAGGATCTCCGGCTTGCCGAGCAGGCCGGCCTTGAAGGCGGGCGCCGGATCGTCTGCCGCCAGCGCCGGCAGGGCCATGCCCGCGAGAAACGCGGCCAGGATGAATCTGCGGATCATTTGCCGACCACTCCCTTTAATCCGCCACTGATCAGGACGGTGACGTCGGCCAGCGCCAGGGCCGGCGACATGCCGCCCGACACCGCCATATAGCGTGGCTGCCATTCGGGCTGGAACTTCGCCTTGAAGGCGCGGAGGCCATGGAAATTGTAGAACCGCTCGCCATGCTCGAACACGGCCCGGCCCATGCGGTGCCAGATCGGCGCCGCCGGGCTCTCGGAAAGGCCGGCGAGCGGCGCCATGCCGAGATCGAACCAGCGATAGCCCTGGTCGCGCAGCGTCAGCATCAGGCTGACGAAGAGAAACTCCATCGTCCCGGCCGGCACGCCGGGATCGAAGCGCATGAGGTCGGCGGTGACCGCCTCCTTCCGGCCCGTTGTCATCACGGTGGCGAAGGCGACGATGCGGCCGCCGCTGCGCACGATCGCGGCGCGCTGCGTCATGACATAGGCGCGCTCGAAGGCGCCGAGCGAGAAGCGCTTCTCACGGGCTCGGTGCTCGGCGAGCCAGCGGTTCGAGATCGCCTCCAGATCGTCGATCACCGCCGCGACCCGATCGGGTTCCAGATATTCGAAGCTCAGCCCCTCGCGCTGGCTGCGATTATAGGCATGCCGCAGGCTCGCCCGCTTGGCGCCCTTCAGGTCGAAGGCGGCGAGATCGACCTGCGCCGCCTCGCCGAGCTTGAAGCCCCGGAGGCCGGCGTCGGCGTAGAGCGCGAGGTTCTCCGGCATGACCTGGTAGAACACCGCCCGTCCCCCGGCCGATCGCGCCATCTCGACGAACTGCCAGATCAGCCCCGGCCAGGCGTCGCGCGGCCCGATCGGATCGAACAACGCCACCCAGGAATGCGCCTGGCGGCCGAACATGATGAAGGCGCGGCGATCCTCGGAGAAGAGCAGCGTCTTGTCGCCCATGCGCACGAGATTGGCGTCCGGATAGGGCTGGCCGTCGAGGATCCGCACCGCCTCGGCCACCTCCGCCGCGTCAGGCGGAGCGGTCTTGCCCTTCGAGGGGCGGAACAGCGACCAGGTCGCGAGCGAACCGGCGGCGATGACGACACCGAGCAGCGCGCGCAGGCTGCGCGGCGCCTCTTCCGAGAACTCGAACTGCCACCAGAGCTCGTTCGAATATTCGACGTCGGCATAGACGAACAACATGACGGCGACCGCGGTGACGATCACCGTGGTGATCGCCAGGAACCAGCCGGGCGTCAGGCGCTGATGCAGGACCGAGGCGGGGCGGTTGAATTCGCGCCGCGTCGCCAGGAGGGCGATGAAGAGCAGCGCCAGCGCGATCGACTCACTGATCGCGATCGCCTTCAGGAGCGACAGCAGAACGGCGGTGCCGGTCGCGATCACCGCCGCCCACCAGGCGCCATCGAGCCGATGCGCCAGCCCGCGCGCCACCACGATCAGGCCCAGTCCGAGCACGCTTTCGAGGAAATGGGCGCCCTCGAGGATGGGCAGCGGCAACAGCCCGGAGAGAAGGTCGAGCCGCTGGTCGGCAGCCGGCGTCACGCCCGAGAAGACCAGCACGGCGCCGAGCGCGAAGGTGAGCGTGGCGAGCACGCGCGGCGACAATTGCGCGCCGGCTCGCAGCACGCGCGAGGCCTGCGCGCCGGACGCGACGCGTCGAACCTCCAGCCCGGTGACCAGCCCGGACGCGACAAGCAGCGGCACGCCGTAATAGATCACCCGGTAGAGGATCAGCGCCGACAGCACCGCATCGACGGAAGCGCTGCGGCCGACGACCGCGAGGATCACCGCCTCGAAGACGCCGAGGCCAGCCGGAACGTGGCTGGCGACGCCGACGCCGATCGCGACCGCATAGACGGCGATGAAGGCCGGCAGGCCGATATCGGATTGCGGCAGCAGCACCCAGAGCACGGCGGCCGCGGCCGAGACGTCGACGATGGTGGCGCCGAACTGGGCCAGCATGAGGCCCGGCCGCGGCAAGGCGATCGACACCCGGCGCCATCCGATCCGCCCGCCACCGCGCGCGGCGAGAGCGAACAGGAGGCCGAGCGCGACAAGGATGGCGATGCCGAAGAGCCGCAGCAGAATCGGCGGAACCGCCAGCGGCGCGGCGAGATCGGCGGCGGCGAAGGTCAGGCCGAGCCCGGTGACGCCGGCGAGGCCGAGGCCGAAGGCGACGGTCACATAGGCGACGATCTTGGCGACCTCGCCCGGCTCGACGCCCAGCCGCGAATAGAAGCGATACCGGATGGCGCCGCCCGTTAGGGGACCGAAGCCGGCCGTGTTGCCGACGGCATAGGCGCAGAACGCCGTCAGCGCGACGATCGGATAGGGCACGGCCAGCCCGAGATAGCGAAGCGCCGACAGGTCGTAGATGCTGAGGGCGAGAAAGCTGAGCGCGGTCAGCCCGAGCGCGGCCAGGATGGAGGCCAGCGGCGTCGCATGCAGCGTGTCGATGACGTCATCATAGTTGACCTCGGCGATCAGGCGCGAGATCGCGAGCCAGACGAGGATGACGACGACGATGCCCACGAGCGCCATGATGGCCGGCCGCCAAGGCGCCAGCCGGCTTCGCAGCCGCTCGTAACGCCCGGGCATGGCGCCCCCGGCCGCCGGCGCCGGCTCGCGCTCTTCACCAGCCATGGCTTCACGCCGTTCTCCCGCGCGGTCGGACACCGGCCGCGGAAACATCGTAACGCTGTCGCTCATATGACGTCGCGGCGACGGCCGGGCAATCGGCACGGAGGCCGACGGAAGGCCATCGCCTCTCCTTGCATCGATGCAAGTTTGAAGAGCCTCAAATCTGGCTGGATTGAGGCCGCTGGCCTGCGGCGCTGACGCTCGCGGAATGTTGACATATAATTTGGCGCCATATTACAAGGCGCCTTATGAAAAACCTCGAACCCAAGCACAGCGCCCTGCTCGACGAGGCCCGCGAGCGCGGCCAGCGCGACACGAGCGGCATCCGGCTCTGCTTCGAACTGCTCTCGCTCGCCGGCGCCATCGATCGCGACTGCGCCGCCCGCCTTGCGCCGCATCGGCTCTCCGAGGGCAAGTTCGTGCTGCTGTTTCTTCTGCGCGGGCATGCGGACGGCCTCTCGCCGCACGAACTGGCGACGCGCGCCGGCGTGACCAGGGCCACGATCACCGGCCTTCTCGACGGGCTGGAACGCGACGGCTTCCTCGTTCGCGAGGGCGGCATGACGGATCGTCGCAGGATCATGGTCCGCCTGACCGCGCAGGGCACGGCCACCGCCGACGCGATGTTTCAGGAGCACACCAACTGGATCACGACGCTCTTCTCGGACCTCAACAAAGCGGAGCGCGAGGGGCTGAGCGCGTTGCTCGGACGCATCTGGGCGAAGACGGATAGTGGCCGGCGCGCCGCGTCAGAGCCGGGCATGGCATCATGAAACCCACCCAGACGGGACGCAGCGTCGCCGACATCGATCCCGCCCGCCGGACCGCGCTCGATGCGGGCCTCGTCGAGGCCGCGACGCTCACCGAATGCCTGGCCGTCGACTTCGGCGCGCTGATGCGCGCGGCGATACCCCGGCTCGACATGTCGGCGTTCGAGGCAATGGATCGCGCCGGCGGCCTCGGCATCTCGAAGCGCATGGCGCTGGCCGGCGAACTGCTGCGCGACAGACTGGCGGCCGAAGCCGCCAGCGAGCTCCGCCACCACACCTCCGACACGGTCAGGGGCTGGGCCGGCTTTCTCGTCGGCCAGGCGCCGGACATGGCCCTCCCCGATCGCCTCGCGGCGATCCGCCCCTTTGCCGACGATCACCACTTCGGCGTTCGGGAATGGGCCTGGATGGCGGTCCGCCCCCATCTCGCGGTGGAGCTGGACCGGGCTGTCGCCCTGCTGGCGGCCTGGACCTCCGAACCGTCGGAGCGCCTGCGCCGCTTCGCCAGCGAGGCGACACGGCCGCGCGGCGTCTGGTGCGCGCATATCGACGAACTGAAGCGAGAGCCGGAAGGCGCCCTCGCCATCCTCGCGCCGCTCCGCGCCGACCCGTCGCCCTATGTGCAGGATTCCGTCGGCAACTGGCTGAACGACGCGGCCAAGACCCGGCCCGACTGGGTTCGCTCGCTCTGCCGCGAATGGACGGACCAGAGCCCCGTGCCGGCGACGGCCCGCATCTGCAAGCGCGCGCTGCGCTCGATCGGCGCCGCCTGAACCACCCCGCCCGACAAGGATACGAAATGCACTATCTCGCCGAACTCTATACGCCGCGCCCGGCCTGGCTGGCCCTCGACCAGGCAGGCCGCACCGCCTTCTTCGCCGCCATCGGCGCAGGCATGGCGTCGCTCGCCGCATATGGCATCGAGATGCTGGCCTTCGGCGAGACCGACCGCTCGAAACCGCACGCAGCGGCCGAGCCCTATTTCGCGATCTGGCGCTTCCCGGACGAGGCGGCGCTCGACGCGCTGCTCGCCGGCATCGCCGCCTCGGGCTGGCACGACTATTTCGAGACCCGCAATGCCGCGGGACGGGCTACCGATTTCGACGCTCACCTGGCGGCCTTGACCGCCGCCAGGTGACGGAACACCGGATGGGTCAGGCCCATTCGCCCCGGCGCATGATCGGCTCGGCACGGCCGTCGGCGGCGATGCCGTCGATGTCGATATGGCTCGAGCCGATCATCCAGTCGATATGGATCAGGCTCTTGTTGGCGCCCTTCGCCGCGAGCTGCTCGGGGCTCATCGTGTCGCCGCCGCGAATGCACTTGGCATAGGCCTGTCCGAGCGCGATGTGGCAGGCGGCGTTCTCGTCAAAAAGCGTGTTGTAGAAGAGCAGGCCGCTTGCCGAGATCGGCGAGGAATGCGGCACCAGCGCCACCTCGCCGAGCCGGCGCGCGCCGGCGTCGGTGTCGAGCACCTTGGCCAGCACCTCCGCGCCGGTCCGCGCCGTCGACTCGACGATGCGGCCATCCTCGAAGCGCACCGCGATGTCCTCGATCAACGTGCCCTGGTAGGAGAGCGGCTTGGTGCTCGTCACATGGCCCGAGACGCGATCCTTGTGCGGGGTCGTGAACACCTCTTCCGACGGGATGTTCGGGTTGCAGACGATGCCGTTCTTGGCCGTCGATGCGCCGCCTTCCCAGGCATGGTCATCGGCAAGGCCGACCGTCAGGTCGGTGCCCGGCCCGACGAAGCGCAGCGCCGAATAACGCTTGTCGTTCAGAAGCTTGGTGCGGGCGTGCAGCGCCTTGTTGTGCTCGGCCCAGGCTGCGACCGGATCGACCAGGTCGACGCGCGACGCCGCGAAGATCGCATCCCAGAGCTTGGCGACCGCGACCTCCTCCGGCTCGTTCGGGAACACCGCGCGCGCCCAGGCCGGCGACGCGTAGGATGCGATCGTCCAGTTGATGTCGAAGCCAGCGATCAGTTCAAGCGCCGGGGTATAGGCGGCCGAACGGGCGCGATTGGCGCGCGACACCTTGTCGGGATCCTGGCCGGCGAGCAGCGAGGGGTTCTCGCCGGCGATGGCGAGGCGCGCGGCGCCGTTCTTGAAGGCCGAGGCCATGCCGTCATAGAGCCAGCCGGAAGCGACATCGAACGAGCCGTCGCGGGCGTGACGGAAGCGCATCAGCGTCGCCTCCTCGTCGGAGAACAGCGTCGTCACCAGCGAGGCGCCGGCCTTGTAGGCATGCTCGGTGATCCGCCGCACCAGCGGCAGCGCGTCGAGCGAGGCGGTCATCACCAGCTCCTGCCCTTCCTTGAGGCCGAGACCGACGCGGACAGCCACTTCGCCCAGCCGGTCGAGCTTCTGCGCATGGGTGAGCGAGGGATCGCGGGTCAGTTTCGTCATGTCGGGCACTCCACTTGGGTCGAATTCAAAGGCGGTCACGGCTCTGCCGAGGCAGGCTTGCCGCGCGGGCGATGCTGGCTGACCGCGGTTCCGGCGTCGCGCGGCAGCGGGAAGGAATCGTAGAGGCCGATCAGGCCGACGACGCCGACGATCAGGAAGGCGAAATGGAAGTCGGCGAGCGTCAGCCCCTCGACATCCGGCGTCAGCCAGGCGTCGGCGAGCCGCAGCGCGATGGCGCCGAGCGCGATGCCAAGGCCGAAGGTGATCTGCTGCACCAGGCTGAACAGCGTGTTGGCACCGGCCATGCGCGGCTGCGGCACGTCGACGAAGGCAAGCGTGTTGATCGCGGTGAACTGCATCGAGCGCGAGGCGCCGCTCAGGAACAAGACCACCATGATGACCGGCCAGGGTGTCGCCGGCGAGAGCATGGCGCAGCCGAGCAGCGTCGCGACGAAGAACAGCCCGTTGCCGATCAGCGTGGTGCGGAAGCCGAAGGTCCGCAGCACCAGGCTGGTGAACGGCTTCATCGCAAGGTTGCCGGCGAAGAGCGCCAGCACGTAAAGGCCGGCCTGGAACGGATCGAGGCCGAAGCCGAGCTGGAACATCAGCGGCAGCAGGAACGGCACGGCGCTGACGGCGGTGCGGAACAGCGAACCGCCCTTCATCGTGACGGCGAAGGTGCGGATGGCGAGGCCGTAGAGATCGGGCAGCGGGTGCGGATGGCGACCGGAATGGCGCAGCGCGATCCAGAAGAACAGCGCGCTCGCCGCCAGGATGCCGGCGCCGATCACCCAGTCGACATGGCTCTGGCCAATGAGGTCGAGCCCATACATCAGCCCGGCGCAGGCGATGCTGGTCAGGATGAAGCCGACCCAGTCGAAGCCCTGCCGCTCGGCGATCCGCTCGTTCGGGATCAGCCAGAAGGCAAGCGCGAAGGTGACGATGCCGATCGGCACGTTCAGGATGAAGATCCAGTGCCAGGAGGCGTAGGTGGTGATGAAGCCGCCGAGCGGCGGGCCGAGGATCGGCGCCGACAGCGCCGGCCAGGTCAGCACGGCGATCGCCCGCATCAGCTCGCTCTTCGAGGCGTTGCGCAGCACGACCAGCCGCCCGACCGGCACCATCATGGCGCCACCCACCCCCTGCAGGATGCGGGCGAGCACGAATGTCAGCACGCTCTCGCTCAACGCGCAGAACACCGAGGCGATGGTGAAGACGGCGACAGCCCAGGCGAAGACGGTCCGCGCGCCGAAGCGATCCGCCATCCAGCCGCTCGCCGGGATGAAGATCGCCAGCGTCAGCATGTAGACCGACATGCCGATGTTGAGATCGACCGCCTCCACGCCGAACGACGCCGCCATCTGCGGCAGCGAGGTGGCGATCACCGTGCCGTCGAGGTTCTCCATGAAGAACGCGACCGCGACGAGCAGGGCGATCCAGGTCGATTTCTGCGGGGATGCGAGGGTCATTGCCGGCCGACGGCGTGGAAGACGAAAGGCGGGACGACGTGAGGCCGCTGGCGACACGCCGCTTCCCGATTGATGGCGCGTTCGGGCGGCCGGCACAAGCGGAATGCGCCGGCCGGCCGACCGTCATGATCAGCCGTGCGGGTTCTCGACCCGCGGCCAGATCTCCCGGTTGAGCTTGCGATAGGCCGTCACGCGGGGATTGGAGGGATAGGGCGCGCCGGCGTCGATATAGACGATCTCCGCCGCGATCGGCAGGAAGCCGGCATGGAAGTGGTTGGTCGACTTCACCAGCAGGATGTCCTTCGACATCGGATCGAGGCCGAGATTGGAATAAACGTCCGGCTCGAAGGTCTGGGTGCGGTTGGTATTCAGGATGATCTCGGTCTTGGTCCCGAGGATCCGGACCAGCGCCGTCGGCCCGAGCGTGACGCGGCTTTTGCCGAAGCTCTGCCAGCTTTCCGGCACGGCGCGCACCACCTCGACCCTGGCGTCGATCGGCGCGCCACCATCCGGACCCGCCTTGCCGCCGAAGCGGAGCTGGATCTCGGCCCCCTCGCCCGCGGCCAGGCAGAAGGTGACGGCGAGCGGATCCCAGATCGTCGCCACCGCGACATTGTCGATGCCGCGCTCGATCATGCGGCGCAGGATCAGCGTGCCGTCGCCGGCAACGCCGCCGCCCGGATTGTCCCAGGTGTCGGCGAGGACGACCGGCTTGCCCGGCTTGCCGGCGATCAGCGCGAGCGCATGATCGAGGCCCGCGTCGATGCCGAACTGCGGCATCATCGTCTTGCCGCGCAGCGAGAAGATCTCCATGCCGAGCTTCTCGGCCAGCGCATCGCCCTCGGCCTTGCGGTCGTCGGTCACGACCAGCATGCGCGTACCCATCTCCGGCACGTCGCCGGCCATGAAGCCGTGGATCAGCGACACCGACAGGACGCCGTCCTGGCCATGCATCGCCTTCATCCGGTCGACGAAGGAGCGCATCGGCTCGCGGCTGGTCGGGAAGACGTCGATCATCCGGCAATCGAAGGTCGAGATGACCGGCTTGATCTCGCCGCGCAGCGCGCGGATGGCAAGATCGACGACATGCTCGCCGCGTTCGTAGAAGTCGGTGTGCGGGAATTCGAGGAAGGCGGCGAGGATATTGGAGTTCGCGACGCGCTTCGGCGTCAGATGGCTGTGCGGATCGAGCTCGGCAGCGATCAGCACGTCCGGGCCGACCATGGCGCGGATGCGCTCCAGCAGGTCGCCCTCCGGATCGTCATAGCCCTGCGCCACCATGGCGCCATGCAGGCCGAGCACGACGCCGTCGACCGGCAGCGCGGCGCGGAGCTGGTCGAGGATCTCGTCGCGCAGGCCCTCATAGGTGGCGCGCTGCAGCAGCCCGCCCGGCTCCGCCCAAGTCGCCGTGCCTTCCACCAGGTCGATCCCGTCCGCTTCGGCGCGCTTCCGGAGCGCGACGATCGGCGACGAGCAGAGCGTCGGCGTCTCGGGATGCTGGCCGGGGCCGGCATAGAACGCCATCTCGAAGCTCGCGCGGTCGGTCGGCACCGGCGCGAAGGTGTTGGTCTCGGTTGCAAGCGAGGCAGCAAAAATGCGCATGGCGCGATCGGTCCTGCGAAGAGGACCACCGGCTCCGGCGGAACGCCGGCCCGGCGGTCGCATGAAGACGGAGAGCCCCGGCCGTGCCGGGGCGGTGTCTCGCTAGCCCTGCGGGGCGTAGGCGATCGCCTCGATCTCGACCTTGATGTCGATCATCAGGCGGGCCTCGACCGTGGTGCGCGCCGGCGGATCCTTCTGGAAATAGGTCGCGTAGGTCTTGTTGAAGCCGCCGAAGTCACGCGCGTCCTCGAGGATCACGAAAGTCTTCACCACCTGGTCCATCGTGCAGCCGGCAAGCGCCAGCGCCGCCTTGACGTTTTCGAGCGTCTGCCGGGTCTGCGCCTCGATCCCGCCGGCGACGACGGTGCCGGTCGAATCGGTCGGCACCTGGCCCGAGACATAGACGAAATCGCCGGCGCGGACGGCGGGCGAAAGCGGCACATGCGAGGCGCCATAGACGGTCTTCAGCTTGCTCATCGAAGGTCCCTTGGAATCGTTTTGAACGACACGCCGGAGGGCGGCGGGCCAGCATTTGCGGTGCGGCGGCGAGGCTAGAGTAAAACGCTTGCGTTTTCGACTGGAAAGCGGCGCGCCGGCACGCATCTCCGGTTGCTTTGTCGGCCGATCCGGCGGAGCCTTGCCGCGGACGGAGGGATCAGAATGTTTGGTTTGGACGGCAAGCATGTGGTGATCAGCGGCGCGGGCGGCGGCATCGGCCGCTCGATCGTGGCCGCATTCCTGGCAGCAGGCGCGCGGGTGACGGCCTGCGACCGCGACGCGTCGCTTCTTAGCGCGCTCGACGGCGTGGCGAAATCGGTGTTCGAGCTGACCGACCCCGACGCGACGGAGCGCGCGGTCGCCGCGATCGTCGAGGAACAGGGCGCGCCGGACGTGCTCGTCAGCAATGCCGGCTTCAGCCGGGCCGAGACGATGGCCGGCGTCAACCGGCAGTCCTGGAACCAGGAAGTCGACATCAACCTGACGGGCAGCTTCAACCTCATCGATCCGACCCTGAAGGCGATGATCGCCAATGGCGGCGGCGCGGTGGTGATGACTTCCACCGTCAACGCGCTCGGCCATTACGGCAACCCGGCCTACGCCGCGGCGAAGGCGGGCCTCGTCGCCTATATGCGGGCCATCGCCGTCGAGCATGGCCACAACAACATCCGCGCCAACTGCATCTGCCCCGGCTCGGTGCGCACGCCCGCCTGGGACCACCGTGTCGAGAAGGATCCCGATCTTCTTGCCAAGGTCGTGGCGCACTACCCGCTCGGCAAGCTGGCGACCCCCGCCGACGTCGCCAACGCGGCCGTCTTCCTGGCCTCGCCGCTCGCCGGCGCCATCACCGGCGTCGCGCTCCCGGTCGATGCCGGGCTGACGGCTGGCAATCTGCGCTTCGTCCGCGAAGTCCTCTGACGCGCGGCCCACTCATCAAACCCGTTCGCCGGATCGGCGACATGGCGAGGACATCATGCCGAGACATATCGATACACTTCAGACGCCCTGCGTCCTGATCGACCTCGACCGCGCCGAGGCCAATTTGAAGCGCGCGCAGGACTATGCCGATGCCCATGGCGTCCGCCTGCGCCCGCACATCAAGACCCACAAGCTCCCGCTCTTCGCCAAGCGTCAGCTCGAGCTCGGCGCCATCGGCATCACCTGCCAGAAGCTGGGCGAGGCCGAGGTCATGGCCGACGCGGGCATCGAGAACATCTTCCTGCCCTACAACCTGATGGCGCCGGAGAAGCTGTACCGCTTGAAGCAGCTGGCGCAGCGCGTCACGCTCGCCGTCACCGCCGACAGCACCTACGTCGTCGACGGCTATGCCGACACCTTCGCCGATTCCACCGACGCGCCGCTCCGCGTGCTGGTCGAATGCGACACCGGCGCGGGGCGTTGCGGCGTGCAGACCCCGGACGACGCCGTAGCGCTCGCGCGCTACATCGCCGACAAGCCGGGCCTCGTCTTCGGCGGCCTGATGACCTATCCGCCGGCGGGCGATGCCGCCAAGGCGCGCAAGTGGCTGGAGGAAGCCGCCGCGAAGCTCGAGGCGGCCGGCCTGCCGGCCGAGACGATCTCGACCGGTGGCACGCCCGACATCTGGCGCGCCCACGAAACGCCGATCGCCACCGAATATCGCCCCGGCACCTACATCTACTACGACCGCTCGCTGGTCTCCCGAGGCGTCGCCACGGTCGAGGATTGCGCCCTCACCGTGCTGGCGACCGTGGTCAGCCGGCCGACCGAGAACCGGGCGATCATCGACGCCGGCTCCAAGGCGCTGACCAGCGACCTTCTCGGCCAGAACGGCTACGGCATGGTGCTCGGCTATCCCGACGCCGTGATCTACGGCCAGAGCGAGGAGCACGCGAACATCGACTTCTCTGCTTCGGCGAAGAAGCCGGTCGTCGGCGAGCGCGTCCGCATCCTGCCGAACCACGCCTGCCCGGTCTCGAACCTGTTCGACCACGTCAACCTGATCTCCGGCGACCACGTCGTCGAGACGGTCGAGGTGGCGGCGCGCGGCCGCGTCGACTGAAGATCAAGTGGGC
>JAEWAD010000483.1 GCA_023391905.1 Pseudomonadota bacterium
CAGGAAGGCGCTGCCGAGGATGGCGATGCGGCGCAGCCAGGACGAACGCGAACGGCGCGGGTCGACGAACTTGCGGCGGTCGCGCCGGCGGAAGCGCCAGAGCGACTGCGGCGGCATGTCGGCGTGGGTTTCCGCCGGCATGCCGCGCTGGGGTTCGAGCGACGTTTCCGCGCCGGGCGCGCGACGGGCAGTCGGGGGAGCATCCTCCGTCTGCGCCGTCTCACCGGCCGGGAAAGCGATTACGCCGTCCATCGATAGACCCAGGTCTCCGCTGGTCGTTGATCGGGGAATTCGAGCACGGTCCTGAGTTCGACCAGCGTCGCATCTTCCGGATCGAGTTCGAAATTGACCCGCCAGCCCTCGCCCAGCTTGGGGTTGGGGATCAGCACGACATTGCTGATTTTACCCTTGGACGTGGTCACCGTCGCCTTCGGTTCGGGCGCCGGCTTGCCTTCGAGGGGCTCCGGCGGGAAGAAATCGATCACAAAACGGCGACTGGCCGAGTCGCCGTCGAGGGTGGCGCGTCCGACGCGGGTGCCGGCGACGACCATGCCGCCCGGCACGTAGTTCGGATCGCCGCCCCACGACAGGCGGTAGGCGAAGGAATATTCCGAGCCGGCGGGGATCGGATCCTTCGGCTGCCAGTAGGCGACGATGTTGTCGTGGATCTCCGAATTGGTCGGGATCTCGATCAGCGTCACGGCGCCCTGGCCCCAGTCACCGACCGGCTCGACCCAGAGGCTCGGGCGGCGCTCATAGACGGCCTCGAGATCCTGATAGGTCTCGAATACGCGGTCGCGCTGCATCAGGCCGAAGCCGCGCGGGCCGGCGTCGACGAAGGCGCTGATCTGCAGCGTGGTCGGGTTGGAGACCGGACGCCACAGCCGCTCGCCGCGGCCGTTGACCATCAGCAGGCCGTCGGAATCGTGCACTTCCGGGCGGAAGTCGTCGATGTTGGTGCGGTCGTTGGCGCCGAAGTAGAACATGCTGGTGCCGGGCGCGAGGCCGACCTTGGTCAGCTCGGTGCGCGGGAACAGCGTCGCCTCGACGTCCATCGTCGTCGGATAGCCGGGACGGACGGTGAAGCGGTAGGCGCCGGACGCGCTCGGGCTGTCGAGCAGGGCGTGCAGGACGATGGTGTCGCCCTGCTGCACCGGGGTCTCGACCCAGAAGGCGCGGAAGATCGGGAATTCCTCGCCCTCGGGCTCGGCCGTCTTCAGCGCCAGGCCGCGGGCCGAGATGCCGTAGACCTGGCCCTTGCCGAGCGAGCGGAAATAGCTGGCGCCCTGGAAGACGAGGATCTCGTCGAAATAGTCCGGCTTGTTGATCGGGCCGTGCACGCGGATGCCGGCGAAGCCCATGTCCTCGTCCGGAATGCCCTTCGGGACCAGCGGGCCGAAGTCGAACAGGTTGGTTGAGTAGGGCAGGTGCTTGGCCTGGCCGTCCTTGACGATCGCAACCTCGATCGGCTCCTTGAAATAGAAGCCGGGGTGGAAGAGCTGCAGCTTGAACGGCAGCCCGTCATCGGCCCAGACCGACGCCGCCGACTTGAAGCGGATGTCGCGATACTGGTCGTAGGTCAGGTTCTGCAGCACGTCCGGCAGGCGCGAGGCGGGCGCGGCGAACGGTACGCGCGACAGGCGCCGCGCGATCTCGGCCACGGTCGAGCGCGTAAAGGGACCGTCCGTCGCCAGCGAGGCGGCGACATTGGTCGCCTGCGCCATCGCCTGGTCGGGATACAGATCGCCGATCGCGGCGGCGGCAACGAAGGCGCCTGCGGAAGCCAACAGGCGGCGCCGCGTGATCTTGTACGGAGTCTCAGTCATGTTCTGTCTGTTTTTCTCGGGAAACCGTCGAATCGCCCGAAGCTAGGATCGAACTGTGGTGAAAGTTTCACGGTCAAACGTGCGTAGCTGATTTGGTGGTGCACGTCGATGGCCCGCGACGGGCTCTGCGGGGGACGAAGGGGGCGGCGATGCCGTCTCGCGCGCCGACCCCATGCGGTCCCGCCGGCCTTCAGGATCCTGTCCGGCATGATCGTGATCCCCCGCCCCGATTTTCCCGAGCGTCCGCGTGCAATCTAGCTCCGTTTCGCGCGGAGCGGAACGTCGTCCCGCCGGCGTGGTGCGGCATAATCGTCGGAGCGCGCGCCCGGGACGGTCGATCCTCCCCAGCTTCCACCCCCGGCGCCCGGCCGGGGCCTTGTGCGGCCTGCGGCGCGTCGGCATTCTCTGCTCGACTTTTTCGGGCGATGACGCCCCTGCCAACAAGAAGCCCATTCGAGGAGCCCCCATGATCACGGTATTCGGTTCGGTCAACATCGACCTCGTCAGCCGCACGGCCCGCCTGCCGCGGCCCGGCGAGACCGTGCCGGGATCGGACTACAGCCTCATTCCCGGCGGCAAGGGCGCCAACCAGGCGCTGGCGGCGCGCCGTGCCGGCGCCGCCGTCCGCATGGTGGGCGCCGTCGGCCATGACGACATGGCCGCCGCGGCGCTGGCCGAGCT
>JAEWAD010000501.1 GCA_023391905.1 Pseudomonadota bacterium
CCTCATCGCCATGGCCGCGCCCTTCGTCGACGGCACGATCAAGCAATCCTTCATGGTGATGCTCGACGACGCTCGAAAGCATCGCTCGCCCAATGCCGGTTGGCCGGAAGCCGCCATGGCCGGCGCGCTCGGAATCGCGCTCGCAGGCCCGCGCCGCTATGGCGAGCGCGTCGTCGACGATCCCTATCTGAACGACGCCGGACGGCACGAGGCAGGCCCGGGCGACATCGGCCGCGCCCTCAAGATCCTCAAGGTCGCGACGGCAGGCGGCGCCATCCTGACGCTTATCGTTTGGCTATACCTGCATACCTGAGGATCGCCTCGGTCTCGAGGTGCTCCTCGAGATGATCGGCGAGCCGGTCCAGCGTGCGGTCGACTTCGGATTCGTATTGCAGATCAGACGGTTGTGCGCCGATCCTCGTCAGGAATGAGCGGCGGAACCCGTCATCCGAGAAGAGACCGTGCACATAGCTGCCGCGCACCCGGCCATCCGCCGAAATGGCGCCTTCGCCGATACCGTCGCGCTCCAGCCAGGGGCGGGCGCGATCCGGCCCGTCCGTGCGGCCGAGATGGATCTCGTAGCCCGAGACGGCTTGTTCCGTTTCCACGTCGCGGCCGGAGAAGGGTGCCGTCCTCTTGTCGGGCGCCAGCAACGTCGCGACATCGAGCAGGCCGAGGCCGGGCACGCTGCCCGGCGGGCCTTCGAGCCCCTCGGGATCCGCGATGATCCGCCCCAGCATCTGGTAGCCGCCGCAGAGGCCGATGACCCTGCCGCCGCGCCGCCGGTGCGCCAGGAGGTCGATGTCCCAGCCCTGCTCGCGCACGAAGGCGAGGTCGGCGATGGTCGATTTCGAGCCGGGGATCAGCACCACGTCGCAGACGGGGATGGCCTCGCCCGGGCGGACGAGGACGACCGAGATGCCCGGCTCCTGCGCCAGCGGGTCGAGGTCGTCGAAATTGGCCATGCGCGGCAGCACCGGCACGGCGATGGTCAGCGTGCCGGGCTTTGCCGCCTCGCCGGCGAGATCGAGGATATCCTCGGCCGGCAGGCGGTGCGCCTCGGCGAACCACGGCACGACGCCCAGCGACGGCCAGCCGGTCGCGGCGCGGACGGCGGCGATTCCGGCGTCGAACAGGCTGGCGTCGCCGCGCATCTTGTTGACGAGGAAGGCCTTGATCCGTTCGCGATCGGCCTGCGGCAGCACGGCGCGCGTGCCGACGAGGCTGGCGATGACGCCGCCGCGGTCGATGTCGCCGATAAGGATCACCGGCAAATCGGCGGCCTCGGCGAAGCCCATATTGGCGATGTCGCCGGCGCGGAGATTGATCTCGGCCGGGCTGCCGGCGCCCTCGACGAGGACGAGGTCCGCATCGCGTTGCAGCCGCTCGAAGCTCTCGAGGATGCTCGGCAGCAATTCGCCCTTGCGCTTGCCATATTCGCGCGCCCGCATCGTGCCGAAGCGGCGGCCCTGCAGGATGATCTGCGCGCCGGTGTCGCTCTCGGGCTTCAGCAGCACCGGGTTCATGTGCACGCTCGGGGCGAGGCCAGCGGCGCGCGCCTGCAGCGCCTGGGCGCGGCCGATCTCGCCGCCATCGACGGTGACGGCGGCGTTGTTCGACATGTTCTGCGGCTTGAACGGCGCGACGCGGATGCCGCGCCGGGCGTAGAGCCGCGCCAGGCCGGCGACGAGCACCGACTTGCCGACATTCGAGCCGGTGCCCTGGAACATGATGGCGGCGGTCATGGCGCCTTGTCCCGCTGCGCGGCGCGCAACCTCAGAACTCGATGCCCTGCTGCGCCTTCACGCCGGAGCGGAACGGGTGCTTGATCAGCTCCATCTCGGTGACGAGATCGGCGATCTCGATCAGCGCCTCGGGCGCGTTGCGGCCGGTGATGACGACATGCACGTCGGCCGGCTTCTCCGTCGTCAGGAACTGCACCACCTCGTCGACCGGCAGATAGTCGTAGCGCAGCACGATGTTGAGCTCGTCGAGCAGCACCAGGTGATAGGCGCCGCTCTTGATCAGCTCCTTCGCCGTCTCCCAGGCGTGGCGGGCGGCGGCGATGTCGCGCTGGCGGTCCTGCGTCTCCCAGGTGAAGCCCTCGCCGAGCCGGTTGATCGAGACGAGGTCGCCGAAGCGCTCCAGCGCCATGCGCTCGCCCGTATCGATCGCCCCCTTCACGAACTGGACGACGCCGACCGGCAGGCCGTGGCCGAGCGAGCGGAACGCCATGCCGAAGGCGGCGGTCGACTTGCCCTTGCCCTTGCCGGTATGGACGATGATCAGGCCCTTCTCGACGTTCTTCGAGGCGAGGATCTTGTCGCGCACGACCTTCTTCTTGCGCATCTTCTCCGCGTGACGGGCGTTCAGTTCGTCTTCGGTCATCTCGGCGGTCATGCGAATTCCTTTCGGGCGTCACGGCGGGCAGCGAGCGCTGCCAGCCGTTCATAGGCGCTGTTGGCACGCGGCGACCAGAGGCCGCGTTCCATAGCTTCGAGAAAACGGTCGGCCATCTCGGCAAGCGCCGGGGCGTTCACGTCGGCGATGAAGTCGCGAACCTCGTCATCGACCATATAGGCGTCGTAGAGGGCGTCGAAATGGTGGTCGCCGACGGCGTGGGTCGTCGCGGCGAAGGCGAAGAGATAGTCGAGCGTCGCCGCCATCTCGAAGGCGCCCTTGTAGCCGTGCCGCATGCAGCCGGCGATCCATTTCGGGTTGATGGCGCGGCCGCGTACGACACGGCCGATCTCTTCCGCCAGCGGCCGCACGACGGGCGTCTCGGGTCGGGAATGATCACCGTGATAGAGGCGTGGCGCGGTGCCCTTCAGCGTCTCGATCGTCGCCGCGAGGCCGCCCTGGAACTGGTAGTAGTCGTCGCTGTCGAGGATGTCGTGCTCGCGATTGTCCTGGTTATGCAGGACGGCGTCGGCGGAAGCGAGCCGCTCGCGCAGGCGATCGCCCGCCGCCTCGCCCTCGGCGCCACCGCCATAGGCGAAGCTCGACCAGGCGAGGAAGGCGTCCGCGAGATCGCCTCGCGTGTCCCAGACCTTCTCGTCGATCATCGCCTGCAGGCCGGCGCCATAGGAACCGGGCTTCGAACCGAAGATGCGGGCGAGGTCCTGGCCCGCGCCATGGGCGGCCGCGATCGGGTTGGCATCGGCTGGTTCTTCGCGCGCGGCGACGGCGCGGATGGCAGAATCGATCAGGTCGATCTGCTCCGGGAAGGCATCGCGGAACATGCCGGAAATCCGGAGCGTGACGTCGACGCGCGGCCGCTTCAGCTCCGACAGCGTCAGGATGCGAAAGCCGGTGACGCGGCCGGTGCCGGCCTCCCAGACCGGCTCGGCGCCGATCAGGGCCAGAACCTGCGCGATGTCGTCGCCGCCGGTGCGCATGTTGGCCGTGCCCCAGGCGGATATCGCCACGGAGCGCGGCCACTCACCCTCGTCCTGCATGTAGCGCAGCACGAGCGCCTCGGCGGCAGCCTTGCCGATCCGCCAGGCGGCGGCGGTCGGCACGGCGCGGGTGTCGACGGAATAGAAGTTCCGCCCGGTCGGGAGCACGTCCGGCCGGCCACGCGACGGTGCACCGGAGGGGCCGGGCGCGACGAACCGACCGTCGAGCGCCGTCAACACGGCGGCGATCTCTTCCGTCCCGCAGCGGTCGAGCGCGGGCGCCAGTTCCCGCGCGATCCACTCGCGGACCGGCGCGGTGGGGGCGCCCGCGCCCCA
>JAEWAD010000010.1 GCA_023391905.1 Pseudomonadota bacterium
AAATTGCCGGGTTGGTTAATCACCCCCTGCGCGCACTGGGCGCCCCGGCCCTCGATCGTCGCCGAGCCCATATGCGGCAGCAGCACCGCCCGGCCCTTGGCGGCGAGGCGCACCAGCTTCGGGTTGACCGCCGGCTCGTGCTCGAAAACGTCGAGGCCGGCGCCGGCGATCGCCCCGGTCTCGAGCAGCCTGGCCAGCGCCGTCTCGTCGACCACGTCGCCGCGCGCCGTGTTGACGATATAGGCCTCGGGCCGCATCAGCTTCAGCCGCCGCTCCGACAGCAGGTGGTAGGTGCCGGGCGTGCGCGGGCAGTTGACCGAGATGATGTCCATGCGGGCGAGCATCTGGTCGAGGCTGTCCCAGTAGGTTGCCTCCAGCCCTTCCTCGATCGAGGCCGGCAGGCGATGGCGGTTGTGATAGTGGATCGACAGGCCGAACGCCTTGGCGCGACGGGCCACCGCCTGGCCGATGCGGCCCATGCCGACGATGCCGAGACGCTTGCCGGCCATGCGGCGGCCGAGCATCCAGGTCGGCGACCAGCCGGCCCAGTCATGGTCCGGGGTCAGCACGCGCGCGCCCTCGACGAGGCGGCGCGGCACGGCGAGGATCAGCGCCATCGTCATGTCGGCGGTGTCGTCGGTCAGCACGCCGGGCGTGTTGGTGACGGTGATGCCGCGCGCCTGCGCCGTCTCGACGTCGATATGGTCGAAGCCGTTCGAGAAGCTGGCGATCAGCTTCAGCTGCTCGCCGGCCTCGGCGATGATGTGGCCGTCGATGCGGTCGGTGACGGTCGGCACCAGCACGTCGGCGGTCTTGACCGCCTCGATCAGCTCGGCCGGGGTCATCGGCCGGTCGTCGATGTTGAGGCGCGTGTCGAACAATTCGCGCATCCGCGTTTCGACGGCATCCGGCAGCCGCCGGGTGACGATGACGAGCGGCTTCTTCTTCATCCGGCGGCCTCTCCGTTGAGAGCTCCTTAACCATGGAGCGTCACACTGGCGGCGACGGCTGATGAACCCGTCGCTGCGTCTCTCGATCCTCTACCAGACGGCCGGCAATCGCAAAATGGGCGATCGCACGCGCTTCCGGAAAGAACCCTCGGCTCGCAGCGACGGCGATGGAAAGGGGTGAAGAAGCGATGATTGTGGCGGCGCTCAAGGGAATGTCTCGTCGGCTGGCGCGGGTGCGACCCGCGACTTCGGCTCTCGCATTCGCTGTTACCGCGGCCATGCTGATCGTGGCGCAGCCGGCCGAGACGGCGTCCGCCCAGGGCGCCGCCGGCGCCGCGCCGAAGCTCGGCCCGAGCGGCCTGCCGCTGCCGCGTTTCGTCTCGCTCAAGGCCGGTCGCGTCAATGTCCGCGTCGGCCCCGGCCAGGGCTACAAGGTCTCCTGGGTGTTCACTCGCTCCGGCCTGCCGGTCGAGATCGTGCAGGAATTCGACAACTGGCGCCGCATCCGCGATTCCGACGGCACCGAGGGCTGGGTTTTCCACAGCCTGCTCGTCGGCAAGCGCACCGCCGTGATCGCGCCCTGGCAGGACGGCGATCCGCTGCCGATCCGCGTCTCGCCGAACGACACCGCCGAGATCTCGGCCTATCTGCAGCCGAAGGTCGTGTCGCAGGTTTCCGAATGCGACAAGGGCTGGTGCCGGTTGACCGACAAGCGCTTCCGCGGCTGGATCAAGCAGACCAATCTCTGGGGCGTCTACCCGGACGAGACCATCGACTGAGGTTTTCTAGGGGCTGGCCCGTGCCAGCGGACCCTCGCCCGGCCCTCTCCCGCATGCGGGTGAGGGCTTTTTTCCGTGCTTGCTTGGCCTTTCCGGGGAGGAGAGCCGTGCACGGCACCGCCACCATGCTGAGGCGGTCCGAAGGCCTGTCTCGAAGCAGGCAGGCTTTCGTGCGTGGATAGGCCGCCCTCAGGCCGTCCCATTCTCCGCCGTCATTCCTGCGAAAGCAGGAATCCATGCCGCCGCGAGGCGCGAAACGCCGCGTCGTCATTGCCATCAAGCCGGCCGCCGGAATAGTCGGGGTCAAGGATGACTGGATCCCTGCTTTCGCAGGGATGACGGTGGAGCGCGTTGCGTGAAGCTTGGCCATGGCGGGTGAGAGATCCGCTGTCCCGTCCTCCGCCCCTCCCGACCGATCGGCTCGCTCGGCCATCATCCTGAGGTGCTTCGCGCCAGCGAAGCCTCGAAGGAGGATCCAGCGGATCACCGGGGCCGGCGCAATTCCTGACAGCCTCGCCAGGAGCGCTCCCTGGACCCTCCTTCGAGGCCCGGCTCCGCCGGGCACCTCAGGATGATGGCCGAGTCTGGGGACTTCGGCGTCGAAGATCGCCCGGTCTGCGATCGGTCCCGCGCCGGCGCCATGCGCCCCGATTTGTGCCTTGCGACGGCACTTCACATCATCGCGCGCAAACAAAAACGCCGCGCGGCTGGGCCGGCGCGGCGTTTTCAGAAATCGAAAAAGTCTGAACTCAGTTGTCGATACGGCGCAGGCGCACGACGATGTCGACGCGGGTGATCTCCATGCCCTCGGGCGGGACGGGGACGTCCTCGACGCGCAGCGTCGACATCGGGATGTCGAGCACGCGGTTCTCGCCTTCGATGAAGAAGTGGTGGTGGTCGTCGACATTGGTGTCGAAATAGGTCTTCGAGCCGTCGACCGCGACTTCGCGCAGGAGGCCCGCCTCGGTGAACTGGTGCAGCGTGTTGTAGACGGTGGCGAGCGACACCGGCACGCGGTGGTTCATCGCCTCCTCGTGCAGGCCCTCGGCCGAGATGTGCCGGTTGCCCTGCTCGAACAGGAGCTCGGCCAGCGCCAGACGCTGGCGGGTCGGACGCAGGCCCGCGGCGCGCAGCATGACACGGACTTCCGAAGCCTTCTTGTCGGCGGTCCGGGTTGCTTTCCTGGCAAGGTCGATGCGCATGGGCGGTTCGTCCATATCTTCGCGTTTTAATTCATTGACCGGCCCCGTCTCCGGGTGGGAGGCGGGGTCGACCAAGATAACCTAACTCTAAAATGAAGCTTTAGCAACAGACCGTTGAAAACGGCCGGAAACCGCGCTTCCGAGTGTCAGTCCGGCTCAGCCCAGCTTCTTGCGGGCCGCGAGCGTGCGCAGGCGGAGCGCGTTCAGGCGGATGAAGCCGGCCGCGTCCTTCTGGTCGTAGGCGCCGCGATCGTCCTCGAAGGTGACGAGCGCGTCGGAATAGAGCGACTTCGGCGACGAGCGGCCGACGACGATGGTGTTGCCCTTGTAGAGCTTCAGCCGCACCGTGCCCTCGACATGCTCCTGGCTCTTGTCGATCAGCGCCTGCAGCATCTCGCGCTCCGGGGCGAACCAGAAGCCGTAATAGATCAGCTCCGCGTAGCGGGGCATGATCGAATCCTTGAGATGCGCCGCCTCGCGGTCGAGCGTGATGCTCTCGATGGCGCGGTGGGCGGCGAGCAGGATGGTGCCGCCGGGCGTCTCGTAGATGCCGCGCGACTTCATGCCGACGAAGCGGTTCTCGACCAGGTCGATGCGGCCGATGCCGTTGTCGCGGCCGAGTTCGTTCAGCTTGGTCAGGATGGTTGCCGGCGACATGTGCACGCCGTTGATCGAGACGGCGTCGCCCTTCTCGAAACCGATCTCGACATAGGTCGCCTCGTCCGGGGCGTCCTCGGGCGCCACGGTGCGCATGAAGACGTAGGGCGGGGCCTCCTGCGCCGGGTCTTCCAGAACCTTGCCCTCGGAGGAGGAGTGCAGCAGGTTGGCGTCGACGGAGAACGGCGCCTCGCCGCGCTTGTCCTTCGGAACCGGGATCTGGTTCTTCTCGGCGAAGTCGAGCAGGTCGGTGCGCGACTTGAACTGCCACTCGCGCCAGGGCGCGATCACCTTGATGTTCGGATCGAGCGCATAGGCCGAGAGCTCGAAGCGGACCTGGTCGTTGCCCTTGCCGGTGGCGCCATGGGCGACGGCGTCGGCGCCGGTCTCATGCGCGATCTCGACCAGGCGCTTGGCGATCAGCGGCCGGGCGATCGAGGTGCCGAGCAGGTAGGTGCCCTCGTAGAGCGCGTTGGCGCGGAACATCGGGAACACGAAGTCGCGGACGAATTCCTCGCGCAGATCCTCGATGTAGATCTGCTGGATGCCCATCATCTCGGCCTTGCGGCGGGCCGGGTCGAGCTCCTCGCCCTGGCCGAGGTCGGCCGTGAAGGTCACGACTTCGGCGCCGTACTCGAGCTGGAGCCATTTCAGGATGATGGAGGTGTCGAGCCCGCCCGAATAGGCGAGGACGACCTTCTTGACATCGGACATTTTAGGCCGTTTCCGCGAAGTGAAGGATGGCAGCGCTTATAGTATGCGCGCCCGGGGGCGGCAACCGCGGCCCGGTTTGCCCGGACGTCCTGTCGCGGCCGGGCGAAAAATGCATCGGTGCCGCGGCAGGGTGGTGTCCCGTCGCGGCGCCGGCGCTGCCGGCGGCCAGGCCGCCGGCCGCGTTCGGGCTACTCGGCCTCGTTGCTCGGGGCCGCCTGCAGCTGGTAGTAGAATTCCTTGCCGAGGTCGTTGAGCAGGCCGAGCTGCGTCTCGAGGAAGTCGATATGGCCTTCCTCGTCGTGCATCAGCTCCTCGAACAGCGCCATCGAGACATAGTCGCCGGCGGCGTGGCAAACGTCGCGGCCTTCCTTGTAGTAGTTGCGCGCCGTGTATTCGCCGCGCAGATCCGCCTCGAGGACTTCCTTGACGTTCTGGCCGATCTCGAGCGGGTCGAGCACCTGCAGGTTGGGGAAGCCTTCGAGGAAGATGATGCGCGCGATCAGCTTGTCGGCGTGGTGCATCTCCTCGATCGACTCGGCCCGTTCCTTCTTGGCGAGCTTGGTGTAGCCCCAGTCCTCGGTCAGCCGGTAATGCAGCCAGTACTGGTTGACGGCCGTCAGCTCGAGGCGCAGCGCCCGGTTGAGATATTCGATGACCTTCGCGTCGCCCTTCATGACGGCATCCTTTCTGGAATGGTTCTAAAGAGAGACGATAGAACCAGAATTCCGGAACGTCAAATGGGGACGTGAAAAAGGCGCGCGGCTCAACCGAAGAGGGCGACGTCCTCGCTGTCCTCGGCGCCGCTGCCGAGCGGCTCGGGACAGGTGATGATGGCGCCGGATTCGGCCAGCAGCCGGCGCACCAGCGCGAAGCAGACGGTGCACTGCGCCTTCATGCCGAGGGCGCGGTAGACGCGGGCGGGCGTCAACGGACGGCCCGGCGTTTCACGTGCCAGACGCTCGGCGGTCTCGAGGACGACGGCCTTGGTGAGGGTATTGCAGGAACAGACGATCATGGCGGGGGACTGTGGTTGCCTCCGTGGGCTTCCGTTTTGTCAGAGATAGGGCCTCGACACCGCCAACGCCAGCGATGCGCGGCCCTGATTCCGCAAGTGTCGCATCCGCCGGCGCCGCCGACGGGCCGCTTTCCCGCCCGTCATTCGCCCGAATGACGGCGTTTCGATGACGGCGGGCCTCAGCCGGCCGCCGCCACGGCGCGCTTCGCCATCACCTTGACCAGGTTGGCGCGGTAGGCGGCCGAGCCGTGCAGGTCGGAGAGCATCGCCGAGGCGTCGACCTCGATCGGATCGAGCGCCGCCGGCGCGAAATCGTCCTCCAGCGCCGCCTCGAAGGCCGCGTCGCGATAGACGCCGTCCTGGCCCGCCCCGGTGACGCCGACCCGCACGGCGCCGTCCGGCATGCGCGCGACGAAGACGCCGGCCATGGCATAGCGCGAGGCCGGATTGGGGAACTTGGCGTAGGCGGCGCGGGCGGCAAGCGGGAAGGTGATCGAGACGATGATCTCGCCTTCCTCCAGCGCCGTCGTGAACAGGCCCTGGAAGAAGTCCTCGGCCGCGAGCTCGCGCCGCGTCGTCTGGATCGTCGCGCCGAGCGCCAGCACCGCGGCCGGATAGTCGGCGGCGGGATCGTCATTGGCGAGCGAGCCGCCGATCGTGCCGCGATGGCGCACATGCGGGTCGCCGATCTGGCCGGCGAGCGCGGCGAGCGCGGGGAGGGCAGCGCGGATCTCGGGCGCCTCCGCCACCTCGGCATGGGTCACGCCGGCGCCGATCGTCACCGCCTCGTCCGTGACGGCGCTGCCCTTCAATTCGGCGAGCCGGCCGAGATCGACGAGATCGCTGGGAGCTGCCAGGCGCTGCTTCATCGTCGGCAGCAGCGTCATGCCGCCGGCGAGATAGCGCGCCTCGGCGGCGGCGGCGAACTGGCTTTCGGCCTCGGCGAGGTCGCGCGGGCGGTGGTAGTTCGTCTCGTACATCGGGCCTACTCCGCCGCCTGGCGCAGGCCGGCCATCTGGTCGGCGGCGGCCTGGATCGCCTTGACGATGTTGTGGTAGCCCGTGCAGCGGCAGATGTTGCCTTCGAGCTCGTGCCGGATCGTCGCCTCGTCGAGCCGTGCGTCGTGGCGCTCGATCATGTCGACCGCCGCCATGATCATGCCGGGCGTGCAGAAGCCGCATTGCAGGCCATGATGCTCGTGGAAGGCCGCCTGCACCGGGTGCAACTGGTCGCCGTGGGCGAGCCCCTCGATGGTCAGCACCTGGCAGCCATCGGCCTGCGCCGCCAGCATGGTGCAGGATTTCACGGCCTTGCCGTCGACATGCACGACGCAGGCGCCGCATTGCGACGTGTCGCAGCCGACATGCGTGCCGGTCAGTCCGAAGCTTTCACGCAGCAACGCGACGAGCAGGGTCCGACCCTCCACCTCCGCCCGTCGTGTCGTGCCGTTCACCGTGATCGATATGCTCGTCATGAGGATCCTCCCTCTCCGGCGGCCTGTGGCGGGCGGCCGGGAACCCGATATCGCGACGCGTCTCCTACCGGCTTCCCACCGCGAGGACGACGATGACCACGAGCAGCGCCAGCAGGCCCCAGACATAGGG
>JAEWAD010000036.1 GCA_023391905.1 Pseudomonadota bacterium
GGTCATGGTTCCCTTCCAGGTCGCGCCCGAGTCGCTGGCGCAGTTCGCCGATGCGCTGCGGACGCTGAAGAGCTTCGACGGCGCCATCATCACCGTGCCGCACAAGGGCCCGATGACGGCGCTCCGCGATGAGGTCACGCCGCGCGCCCGCGCGGTCGGTGCGGTCAACGTCATCCGGCGCGACGCGGACGGCCGGCTGCATGGCGATTCGCTCGACGGCGTCGGCTTCGTGGCGGGTCTCGCCGCGAACGGCATCGCGATCGCCGGACGCCGGGTCTATCTCGCCGGCGCCGGCGGCGCGGCCAACGCCATCGCCTTCGCGCTCGCCGCCGGCGGCGTGGCGCAACTGACGCTCGCCAACCGCACCCGCGCCAAGGCGGAAGACCTGCGCACCCGCATCCTCGCCGACCATCCGGACATCCCCGTCACGGTCGGCAGCGACGATCCGAGCGGGCACGACATCGTCATCAACGGCACCTCGCTCGGCATGCGGCCGGAGGATGCGCCGCCGCTCGATTTCGCCAGGCTCGAGCCGGCGATGATCGTCGCCGAGGTGATCATGGTGCCGGAAATCACGCCGCTGCTCGCCAGCGCGCAGGAGAAGGGCTGCCGGATCCATCTCGGCCGGCCCATGCTCGATCAGCAGATCGAGCTGATGGCCGACTATTTCGGACTTTAGCCCGGTATCGACGCGCGGCGCCCGTTCAGCGGCTGGCGGGCCGCCGCGCGAATTGCGGCTTGTCCTCGAAATAGTCCGGATACTGCGCCCGCAGGCTCTCCAGGCGCGGCAGCAGATCGCGAACATGGAGGCGCATCGCCTCGCGCGCCTCCTCGGGGCGGTTGTTGCAGATCGCCTCGACCACGGTGGTGTGCTGGGCGACGACCCGCTGCGAGGTGTCGACCTCCGGCAGGGTCAGATAGCGGGCGCGATCGAGATGACCGCGCGCATGCTCGATCTGCCGGCCGAGGCCGGCCAGGCCGGCGATCTCGCAGATCAGCTGATGCGTATCCTCGTCGAGCTGGTGGAACTCCATCCACTTCTCGGCCCGGAGCGCCGCCCCGTGCCGTTCCAGCACGCTGCGCAGCCGGATGATGCCGTCCTCGTCGATGCGTTCGGCCGCCCGCTGCGCCAGCGCGCATTCGACCGCCTCGCGCAGGAACTGGGCCTCGAGCAGCGCCTCCATCCGAATCGGCGAGATCACCGTCGCGAGCTGCGGATAGGTGATCAGCAGCCCCTCCTCGGCGAGGCGGATGAACGCCTCGCGCACCGGCGTGCGGCTCACCGACAGGCGATTGGCCACGTCCTGCTCCGACAGCGGCCGGTTCGGCACCAGCTGCAGGGAGATGATGGCGCGCCGCAGCAGCGTATAGACCTGCAACGACGCCCGCCGCTCCCGGCTCAGACTGGCGTCGTCGAGGATGGCGCCCAGCGATTGGGCGGCGGCTTCACTCATCGTTTCCATCCCGTTTTTTTATGCGGCCCGAACCGGCCTTATTCGGCAGTTTGCCCAAACTGGTAGAGATTCCAAATAGTTATCTGGACCTCGCCTTCCGTAAGGGCGACTTGTTAACGCGTATTGTCAATGACAGTAGACTAGAATACTAGTGCCGGGACGCAAAAAGAGGCAACAGGTGCCTGCCGGGCGGCCACGACCAGATGTCGTACCCCCGAGCCGGTGGTGGAGGAGGTTGCGCGGCGTGATGCCGGCGCCCCGATCCGACCTTCCTGAACGCCCGCGCACGCCGGCCCCGCCGGCAGAAACGACCCTTGCCTCCGGGAGGAGGCGATCGACCAAGGCGATGGAATGAACACCACAGACTTCCAGACCCGGACGACCGCGACGCCGCACGACGTGTGGCGGAACGGCTATCCGGTGTCGCGCCGGACCGCGTCCCTCGGCACCAGCCTGCCCGGCCTCGAGCGGCCGCGGATGCGGCAGGTGGCCATGTCGGATTGCCACAGGGCGCCGGCCTTGCAGGCGCGACGGACCGGCGATATGCCGCTGCCGACGGGTCGGGCCAACGAATTCCCCAGGCGCACGGCGCCGCCGGAGTGGTCCGCGACAGGCGGCAGCTAGCCAGCCTTCCAAAGCGGAACCGCACCAGGACCCAACCGAGCCATCAACAGCGCAGGCGACGGGATGCTCTCATACTCGTTTGATTTCTCCTTTCTCATGACGACCTGGCCCGCGTTCATGCGCGGCGCCTGGCAGACCATCCTGCTCGCGGGATCCTCGATCGCCATCGGCTTCATCGTCGCGCTGGTCTGCGCCATCATCCGTTCCGGCAAGAACAAGTTCGCTTCCGGGCTGGTTGGCGCCTATGTCGAGGTGATCCGCAACACGCCGCTGCTGGTCCAGATCTTCATCGTCTATTTCGGCCTGCCGAGCCTCGGCCTGAAGCTGTCGGCCGAGACCGCCGCCGTCATCGCCCTGGTGATCAACACGGGCGCCTATGGCAGCGAGATCATCCGCGCCGGCATCGAGTCGATCGCCAAGGGCCAGCTTGAAGCCGCGGAATGCCTCGGCCTCAACAAGTTCCAGGTCTACTGGCACATCATCTTGATCCCGGCGGTCGAGCGCGTGTATCCGGCGCTGTCGAGCCAGTTCGTGCTGCTGATGCTGTCGTCCTCGATCACCTCGCAGATCTCCGCCCAGGAGCTGACCGCCGAGGCGAACCTGATCCAGTCGGAAACCTTCCGCTCGTTCGAGGTCTACCTGATCGTCGCGGCCATCTATCTCGCCCTCTCCGTCCTCTTCCGCGTCGTCCTGTGGGCCATCGGCGAAGTCGCCTTTGTCCGCCGCCGCAAGCTGCGCACGTGAGGTGAGGTGAAATCATGATCACGTTTTCCTCCACCCATCTCATCTACCTGATCGAGGCCGCGCGCTGGACGCTGCTGCTATCGGTGATCGCCTTCATCGGCGGCGGCATCGTCGGCCTGATCCTGGCGCTTGGCCGCGTCTCAGAGATCAAGGTGCTGCGCTTCCTGTCGGGCGCCTATATCCAGATCATCCAGGGCACGCCGCTGCTGGTGGTGCTGTTCCTGGCCTATTTCGGCCTGTCGATCCTCGGCCTCGACATCCCGCCGATCGCCGCCGCCGGCCTGTCGCTGACGCTCTACACCTCGGCCTTCCTGGGCGAGATCTGGCGCGGCTGCATCCTGTCGGTGCCGAAGACCCAGTGGGAGGCGTCGAACTGCATCGGCCTCTCCCGCGCCCAGCAGTATCGCTATGTGATCCTGCCGCAGGCGATGCGCATCGCGATCCCGCCGACCGTCGGCTTCATGGTGCAGATCATCAAGAACACGTCGATCACCTCGATCATCGGCTTCGTCGAGCTCGCGCGCGCCGGCCAGATCGTCAACAACTCGACGTTCCAGCCGTTCATCACCTTCGTCTTCGTGGCCATCATCTACTTCGCGATGTGCTACCCCCTCTCCCTCGCCAGCAGGCATTTCGAAAGGAAGCTCAATGTCGGTAAATGAAGCAGCCGGCACGCGTCCTGGGAACGAAGCCGTCCCGGGCGCCGAGCCGATCATCGTCGTCGACAACGTTTCGAAGAATTTCGGCCCCCTCCAGGTCCTCCATGGCGTGTCGCTCGAGATCCAGCGCGGCACCATGGTGGCGATCGTCGGGCGCAGTGGTTCCGGCAAGAGCACCTTGCTGCGCTGCATCAACGCGCTCGAGGAGATCAACGGCGGCTCGATCAAGGTCTGCGGCCACAATGTCAGCATGTCGGATCGCGCCTCGGTCAAGCGCCTGCGCTCCGAAGTCGGCATGGTGTTCCAGAGCTACAACCTGTTCCCGCACCTGACCGTGCTGCGCAACATCACCCTGGCGCTGACGGCGGTCCAGAAGAAGTCGCGCGCCGACGCCGACGCGATCGCGCACAAGGTGCTCGGTCTCGTCGGTCTGGGGGACAAGGCAGAGGCCTTCCCGGAGCAGCTCTCGGGCGGCCAGGCGCAGCGTGTCGCCATCGCCCGCTCGCTCGCCCTCTCCCCGAAGGTGCTGCTGTTTGATGAAGTGACCTCCGCGCTCGATCCGGAACTGACCGGCGAAGTGCTGAAGGTCATGGAAGATCTCGCTCGTGACGGCATGACCATGGTCCTCGTCACGCACGAAATGGCCTTTGCCCGCCGTGTCGCCGACATCGTCGTCTTCATGCACCAGGGCAAGGTCTGGGAGGCAGGCCCGCCGGCGGAAATTTTCGCAGATCCGAAAACCCCGGAGCTGCGGCAGTTCCTGAGCAGCGGTCTCTGAGTTCTAACTGGAGGTATCGTTATGAAGTTTCTGACACAGGTCGCGCTCGCCGCGACCCTCGCATTCGGCGTCGCCGGCGTCGCCAAGGCGGACCAGCTGGCCGACATCAAGGCCAAGGGCGAGATCGCGATCGCGATCGACCTCGGCGCGCCGCCATGGGGCATGACCGACGCTGACCTGAAGCCGGCCGGCGCCGACGTCGAAGTCGCCAACAAGCTGGCCCAGGACCTGGGCGTCAAGATGAAGCTCGTCGAGGTCACCGGCCCGAACCGCGTGCCGTTCCTGCTGACGAACAAGACCGACATCGTCGTCTCGTCCTTCGCGATCACGCCCGAGCGCGCCAAGGTCGTCGACTTCGTCCCCTACTCGGTCAACCGTCTGATCGTGTTCGGGCCGAAGGGCGTCGAGATCAAGTCGCTCGAGGACCTCGCCGGCAAGCGCGTCGGCGTCGTCCGCGGCAACCTGCAGGACACCGAGCTGACCAAGAAGGCCCCGGCCGACACCAAGCTCGTCCGCTTCGACGATGACGCGACCACGATCACCGCGCTGATGTCCGGCCAGGTCGACGCCATGTGCGCGCCCTACGGCATGTACCTGACGCTCGCCGAGCGCTACCCGGCCAAGGAGCTCGAGCCGAAGGCCGACGTCGTCCAGCAGCCGCTGGGCATCGGCCTGCGCCAGAACTCGCCGGAGCTGAAGGCCTGGCTGCAGGACTGGGTCAAGAAGGGCGCCGCCGACGGCTCGCTCTCGGCGATCTTCGAGAAGCACATGGGTGCCAAGCTCGACCTGACCCCGTACCTCGCGGACATGAAGTAAGCAGCGCGGCGCAAGCCCGCTCTGCTGGTCCATCAGGGGCCGTCACGCTTCGGCGCGGCGGCCCTTTTTCTTTGGCTATTCGGCTGCCGAGAGACATCCGCACGGATGGGCCGTATCCACGGTGCCGGTGGAGGGCTTGTTGCCGCTGAGGCGGACGCCCGGCCCTTCTTCCTCGGCCGGAATCAGGCGAACGCCGCCGGCCTCGAGCGCCTTGATCAGGAGCACCTCGGTGGCGCGGTGAATCGCATGGCGATTGCACTCGAAATCCTTGATCGTGCTGCGCGAGACGCCTGCGCTCGTCGCGAGGTGCTCCTGCGTCCAATTGAGAAGCCCGCGCGCGGCCCGACATTGCTCCGGTAGCAAATTCATCGTTTCGTGCCTTGCCTAACGTCCAGGAAGTCAACCATAATGGGTGAGATCAGGCAATGGGTGCCTGGCGGAAGCGGGCCTTAGTTAGAGAATGGCAGACGACACATCGCTGATTCTGATGGTCGGCTTGCCCTTTGCCGGCAGCTTTCTCGCTGCAATTCTTCCCACCAATGCCCGCAACATGGCCGTCGGCCTCGCCGGCGCCGTCGCGCTCGTCTGCCTGACGCTGGCGATCTTCCTCTATCCGGCGGTATCCGGGGATGGCGCGGTCCATAGCCGCATCGAATGGATCCCCTCGCTCGGCCTGAATTTCACGCTGCGGATGGACGGCTTCGCCTGGATGTTCGCGCTGCTGGTCAGCGCCATCGCCCTGCTCGTCGTCCTCTATGCGCGCTACTACATGTCGCCGGACGACCCCGTCCCGCGCTTCTTTTCGTTCTTCCTCGCCTTCATGGGCTCGATGCTCGGCATCGTGCTGTCGGGCAATCTGATCCTGCTCGTCATCTTCTGGGAAATGACGAGCATCTTCTCGTTCCTGCTGATCGGCTACTGGCACCACAATGCCGGCGCCCGCGACGGCGCCCGCATGGCGCTGACGATCACCGGCATCGGCGGCCTCGGCCTTTTGGTCGGCGTGCTGCTGATCGGCCATATCGTCGGCAGCTACGACCTCGACCGGGTGCTCACCTCGGGCGAGCTGATCCGCTCGCATCCGCTCTATGTGCCGACGCTTTGCTTCATCCTGCTCGGCGCGCTGACCAAGAGCGCCCAGTTCCCGTTCCACTTCTGGCTGCCGAACGCCATGGCGGCGCCGACGCCGGTCTCCGCCTTCCTGCATTCCGCCACCATGGTGAAGGCGGGCGTGTTCCTGATGGCGCGCTTCTGGCCGGTCCTGGCCGGCACCGAGGAATGGTTCTGGATCGTCGGCCTCGCCGGCATGTGCTCGTTCCTGCTCGGCGCCTATTTCGCCATCTTCCAGCAGGACATCAAAGGCCTGCTCGCCTATTCGACGATCAGCCATCTCGGCCTGATCACCATGCTGCTCAGCCTCGGCAGCTCGCTCGGCGCCGTCGCCGCCATCTTCCACATGATGAACCACGCCACCTTCAAGGCGTCGCTGTTCATGGCGGCCGGCATCATCGACCACGAGACCGGAACCCGCGACATGCGACGGCTGAGCGGGCTGTTCCGCGTCATGCCGTTCACGGCGACGCTGGCGATGGTGGCGAGCGCCGCGATGGCCGGCGTGCCGCTTTTGAACGGATTCCTGTCGAAGGAGATGTTCTTCGCCGAGACGATCGAGACGCATGTCAACTCGATCCTCGACACCGCGGCGCCCTATGCGGCCTTCCTCGGCAGCGCCTTCGCCGTCGCCTATTCGGTGCGCTTCATCCACGGCACGTTCTTCGGTCCGCCGCCGACGGACCTGCCGCACGAGCCGCACGAGCCGCCGTTCTGGATGCGCTTCCCGATCCTGCTGCTGGTGCTGGCCTGCCTCGTCGTCGGCATCATCCCCGGCCTGACGATCGGCCCGTTCCTGCACACCGCCGTGGTTTCCGTGCTCGGCCCGGCGACGCCGGAATACAGCCTCGCCATCTGGCACGGCTTCAACCTGCCGCTCCTGATGAGCCTCGGGGCCCTCGTCGTCGGCGTGATCTTCTTCCTCTGCCTGAAGAACTATCTCGCGACATCGGAGGAAGGCCCGCCCTATCTGCGCAAGGTGAACGGCCAGCGCATCTTCGAGCGCATCATGGTGGCGATCTCCTGGCGCTGGGCCCGCCTGCTCGAAGGCTATCTCGGCACCCGCCGGCTGCAGCCGCAGCTGCGGCTCGTCGTCGTCGTCGCCCTGATCGCCGCGACCTGGCCGATCTGGATGCAGGGCCTGGCCCTGAAGCCGCCGTCGCTCGCTGGCGCCGACCCCGCCTTCGTCGGCATCTGGGCCATCGCCATCATCTGCGCGATCAGCGCGGCCTGGCAGGCGAAGTTCCACCGCCTCGTGTCGCTGATGCTGCTCGGCGTCGCCGGCCTCGTCACCTGCATCACCTTCCTGTGGCTGTCGGCGCCGGATCTCGCCGTGACGCAGCTGCTCGTCGAGGTCGTCACCACCGTGCTGATCCTGCTCGGCCTGCGCTGGCTGCCCAAACGTTCGCCTGACCTGTCCGAACCGAGCGAATGGCCGTTGCGGCTGCGCCGTTTCCGCGATCTGGCGATCGCTGTCGTGGCCGGCCTGGGAATGGCAGCGATCTCCTACGCCGTGATGACGCGTGCTCCGCCCGATACGATTGCGCGCTTCTTCCTGGAGAAAGCCTATGCGGAGGGCGGCGGCCGCAACGTCGTCATCGTCATCCTCGTCGATTTCCGCGGGTTCGACACGCT
>JAEWAD010000085.1 GCA_023391905.1 Pseudomonadota bacterium
GCCGGCGAAGTTCGTCGAGCGCGACGCGCAGCCCCAGCGCGATGCCCTCGATTGTCGCGCGCAGCATGTCGGCCTAGTCGTGGCGGAGGTCGAGGCCGACGAAGGCGCCGCGCACTTCCGGCCCGCCCTCGAGGCTGGTGCCGCCGCCGAGTGTCGGCACGAAGAGGAGGCCGTTGGCGCCGAAGGGCGCGCTCGCGGCGCGCTCGAACAGCGCCTCATAGCCGCCGGTGTCGCCGGCCATCAGCCTTTCCTTGACGAAGGCGAGGCTGGTGCCGGACGAGAAGATCGAGGTGGCCGAGATGATCTGGTCCGGCACGACATGGGCGAAGGCGAAGGGACGGACGCGGCTGTCGAGCACCGGCTTCGCCGAGGAGACGGTGAGCCAGCTCGACGAGCCCATCGAGCCGTAGAAATCGCCTTCGGAAAAGGTGCGGGCGCCGAGCGCCATGCAGCTGTTGTCGACGCCGCCCGCCACGACCACGACGTCGTTGGGCAGGCCGAGTTCGGCCGCGACCTTCGGCAGAACCGTGCCGAGGATTTCGGTAGAGGGCACGATCGCCGGGAAAAGCGACCGGTCGACGCCGGCAGCCTTCAGGATTTCTTCGGAGAAGGCGCGGGCGTGGAGGTCATAGGCGCCGCTGCCCGATGCGTAGGACGGGTCGGTGGCGTGGATGCCGCAGAGGCGGAGGTTGATGAAATCCTTGCTGCCCGCGATCGAGCGGGTCCGGGCGAAGATCTCGGGGTGGTTCGCTTGCAGCCAGAGGATCTTGAAGAGCGGATAGAGCGGGGCGGGGAAGCCGTTGCCGGTGAGGCCGTACCAGCGCTCATAGTCGAAGCGGCTGAAGAAGGCTTCGGCCTCGGCGCCGGCCCGCGCATCCGACCAGATCGGCACGCGCGTGAGGAGCGGCCGGTTGTCTTCGTCAAGCGGGATGCAGCCGAGGCTGTGGCCGGAAATGCTGATCGCGCCGACGGCGGCGCGGTCAACGCCCTCCGCCTGCAACAGAGCGCGGATGCTGGCGGAAACGGCCTCCCACCATTCGTCGAGGTCCTGTTCATGCAGGCCCGGCGCCGGGAAATAGGTGCGGTAGGTCTGCACCCGCTCGGCGAGGCAGGCCCCGCTCGCGTCGTAGAGCGCCGACTTGACGCCGCCGGTGCCGAGATCGAGCGCCAGGACCGTCCGGGCCATCGCCTCAGGCCTTCTCGACGGCGGCGACGATCGGAAGCCTGCCACCCGGCAGCGCGTCGACCTGCTTCACCAGTTCGATTGCCGAGGCGGTGTTGATGCCGAAGCGGGTGACGCCGATGGAGACCATCTCGGCGACGGTGGCGAGATCGCGGATGCCGCCCGAGGCCTTGATGCCGGCGCGGCCGGCGACCACGGCGGCGATCAAGCGGATGCGCGGCAGCGTCGCAGCCGCCGGCGTCCAGCCGGTGCCGGTCTTGACGAAGGCGGCGCCGCTCGCGGCCACGATGTCGGCCGCGATCTCGACCTCGGCGTCGGTCAGATGGTGCAGTTCGAGGATGACCTTGAGCGGCACGGGGGCGGCTGCCTCGATCACCGCCGCGATCTCGTCGCGGACATAGTCGAGGTCGCCGGACTTCAGGCGGCCGACATTCATCATCATGTCGAGTTCGTCGGCGCCGGCGTCGCGCAGCGCCGCGGCTTCGGCGACCTTGATCGCCGTCATGTGGCCGCCGGCCGGGAAGCCGATCGGCCCGCCGACCAGGGTTCGCCCGCCCGCCGGTACCAGCGAACGCAGCAGCGGCACGAAATTCGGCAGCGCATGCGCGGCGATGAAGCCGTTCTCGACGGCGAGCGCGGCGAGCGAGCGGACATCGGCCTCGGTATGGAACGTCTGGACGGCGCTGATGTCGATCATCTGCGCGAGATCGGCGGCGCTGAGGCTCGTGGGGATGGAGGACATGGTGGTTCGCCGTCTCTTTCTGGGTTTCGGTCGTCTGGCGCGGAGCGCGGCCGGCGAGGCTCGCGCGCGGGGCAGCCATCCGGCTTGGCGGTAGGGATCAGATCCGGGCCGTCGAGCGCATCTGGTTCAGCGTCTTCTTCATCCGCTTGAAGCTCTCGACATGCGCCTCGCCGCGCCGGAGCGCCACCGCGGTCGACAGGATGTCGACCATGACGAGGGCGGCGATGCGCGAGATCGTCGGCGTGTAGATGTTGGTGTTCTCCAGCGTCTCGGTCAGGAGGACGATGTCGCAGACGTCGGCGAGCGGCCCCTCGTTGCCGGTGATGCCGATGACGGTGGCGCCGTTCTCGCGGGCGAGCTTGGCGACCTCGACGGTCGAGCGCGTCGTGCCGGTGTTGGAGATGGCGACGGCGACGTCGCCGGGCTTCAGCAACGAGGCGACCATCACCTGCTGGTGCGAGTCGATCTCGGCGCCGCAGGGCACGCCGAACAGCGGGAACTTCTGCTGGGCGTCCAGCGCGACGATGCCGGAGGCGCCAAACCCGAAGAACTCGATCCGGCGAGCCGCCTCTAGCGCATCGACGGCACGGGCGAGCGCCGGCGATTCGAGCCGGTTGCGGGCCCAGTCGAGGCTGGTCATCGTGTAGTCGAAGATCTTCCGCGCCACCTGGTCGGGACTGTCGGCGTCGGTGATCACCGAATGGGTCGCCGGCACGCCGAGAGCCAGGCTCTGGGCGAGGCGGAGCTTGAAGTCCTGGAAGCCGTCACAGCCGATCGCGCTGCAAAAGCGGATCACGGTCGGCTGGCTGACGCCGGCGAGTAGCGCCGTCTCCGCCACCGTGGCGGAGAGAATGCGCCGCGGGTCCTCGAGGACGGTGTCGCAGACCTTGCGATCGGACTTCCTGAGTTCGCCGCGGAGCCCGCGGGCGACTTCAAGGATGTTGCCGGTCCCGCCGACAGAGGCGGAGACGTGAGTTTGCATGGTCGTTGGTCCTTGCGCCGATGGTCGGCGTTACCGCGTGCGGGATCGGAAGATGTTCCGGAACGATTGCACGACGCCGGCATGCCGGAAAGCGCCCTGCCTGAATTGATCGAAGATGGCCGCGAGCACGATCACCAGGCCCACGCTCATCTGCTGCAGGAAGGGCGACAGTTCCAGCAGGATGAAGGCGTTGCGCAGCGCGCCGAGCAGATAGGCGCCGAGCATGGCGCCGAGGATCGAGCCGCGACCGCCCGAGAGGCTGGCGCCGCCGATGACGACGGCCGCGATGACGTCGAGCTCGAGCCCTGTGCCGGCCTGCGCCTCGGCGACGCTGACCTGCGCCGTGTAGACGATGCCGGCGACGGCGGCGAGCGCGCCGCTGGCGACGAACACGGCGATGCGGGTCGCGTTGATCGGGATGCCCGACAGCCGCGCCGCCTCGTCATTGTCGCCAACCGCGACGATGCGCTGCCCGACCACGCTGCGGGTCAGCATCAGCTGGAAGAGGATGCCGAGCCCGACGAAGATCAGCACCTGGACCGGGATGTCGAGGAACGTGCCCTGTCCGATGAACATCACCGACGGGTCGACCATGATCGGCAGGCCGCCGGAGATCACCTGGGTGAGGCCGCGCGCGACCGAGAGCATGCCGAGCGTCGCGATGAAGGAGTTGACGCGGAAAACCACGACGATGATGCCGTTGACGAAACCGGCGGCCGCGCCGACGCCGATCGCAAGCAGGATGGCGAGCCAGGGGTTGATGCCGGCTGCCATCAGCCAGGCGCCGCACAATCCGCTGAGGCCCATCACCGAGCCGACCGAGAGGTCGATCTCGCGGGCGATGATGACGAAGCACTGGCCGATCGCCATGATGCCGACCACGGCCACCGCGACGAGGACGTTGCGCAGATTGTCCGTCGTCAGGAAGTTCGGATTGACGAAGGAGAAGGCGATCGAGAGGCCGATGATCACGCCGATCAGCCCGGTCTCCTGGCCTCGCAGCAGCGGCAGGCGCTTCAGGCTGGCGATACTCATCCTATTACCCTTGTTCTTGGTGTCTGGGCCGATGGCGCGCGAGGGCTCATTCGAGGCGGCGCTCATGTCAGGTCATGTCCGATGCGAGGGCGGTGGTGCCCGCGTCTTCGATCTTCTCACCGAGTGCCGATGCGACGACGCGCGCCGCCTGCGGGCCGCGGGCGAGGTTGTCCGCGATCTCGCCGCTTCGCACCACGACGATGCGGTCGGCGAGCTGGAGCACCTCGTCAAGCTCGGAAGAGACGAACCACACCGCCAGGCCGCGCTCGTGCGCGAGGGTGCGGATCTGGCGATACATGTCCGCCTTGGTGCGCACGTCGACGCCGCGGGTCGGCTCGTCGAGGATCAAGAGCGACGGGTTCGAGGCGAGCGCCCTGGCGAGCAGGACCTTCTGCTGGTTGCCGCCCGAGAGCGTGCGGATGCCGACCTCGACATTGTCGGCCTTGACGCCCATCTCGTCGGCGCTCTTCTGCGCGAAGTCGCGCCGCTTGCGCTCGCTGAAGAAGCCGAAGCGGCCGAACTGCTCCAGCACGTTCGACGTCAGGTTGAAGCGGATATCGTGGCCGTAGAAGACCGAAGTGCGCCGTTCCTCGCTGATGAAGGCGATGCCGCCCTTCAGCGCCGCGCGGGGCGAGCCGAAGCGGACCGGACGGCCCTTCAGGCGGATGTCGCCGGCGAAGAGCGGATCCGCCCCGAGGATGGCGCGGATGATCTCGGTGCGGCCGGAGCCGACGAGGCCGGCCATGCCGACGATCTCGCCGGCGTGGATGTCGAAGGAGACGTCCGAGAAGGCGAGGCCCGATGCGTTGCGCACGGACAGGACGGGGGTGCCGGTGACCGGGGGCGGCTGTGCGTCGCTGCCGGCGAGGTCGAGGGCGGCCTTCAGCCTCTCGCCGGCCATGAGCTGGATCGCCTTCTGCTTCGGCAGCGCATCGGCGGAACCTTCGCCGACCTTGCGGCCGTCGCGCATCACGATGATGTCGTCGGAGATCTCGTAGACCTCGCCGAGGCGATGGCTGACCAGGATGATGGCCGTGCCGCGATCGCGCAGCCGGCGCACGATGTCGAAGAGCCGGTCCGTCTCCTTGCGGGTCAGACTGGAATTGGGCTCGTCGAGGAACAGGACATGCGGATCGTCAGCGAGGGCGCGCGCGATCTCGACCAGCTGGCGCTCGGCGGCGGAGAGGCCGACGCAGCGGCCGTCGAGATCCGGCAACTCGTTCTCGAGCCCGAGGCTGGCGAGCAGCGCTCTCGCCTCCGTCACGAGACCGGTGCGGCGGTGGAGGGCCGTGCCGGAGCGCGTGCCGAGCCGCGCCAGGAAGATGTTTTCGGCCACCGTCATCTGGGCGACGAGCTGCGGCTCCTGATGCACGACGGCGATGCCCATCGCCTTGGCGGCGAGGGCGTTGGGCAGGCGTTCGGGCTTGCCCGAGACGCGGACTTCGCCCCCGTCCGGGTGATGGACGCCGGAGCAGACGCGGATCAGCGTCGACTTGCCGGCGCCGTTCTCGCCGAGCAGGGCCGTTACCCTGCCACGGCGGAACTGCATGCTCACGTCGGAGAGCGCATGGACCGAGCCGAAACGCTTGTCGACGGAGACGACTTCCAAGGCGATCTGGTCTTCGACGGACATTCTTTCAGCTCGGTCGTGCATGGCGGGATCTCTGCGGTCAGAGCTTCGGAACGGTGCCGACCGGCAGCTTCTCCGGGTCGAGCTGGTCGACATTGTCCTTGGTCATGAACAGGCTGACGGCCGGCTGCATGACCTGCTCGGGCTTCTGCTGCGCGACGACGTCGTTGAACAGCGCGATCGAGACGTTGTAGCCCTGGCCGAACTCGTCCTGGCCGGTGACGCCGAACATGCTGCCGTCACGGATGGCGGCGACGTTTTCCTTGGTGAAGTCGAAGCCGATCACCTTGACGCTGTCCTGCTTGCCCGCGGCCTTGACGGCCTGGGCGGCGCCGAACGGGCCGCCGGCAGTGGCGTAGATGGCGACCAGATCCGGAGTCGAAGTCAGGAAGTCCTTGGCGGCGGCGAAGGTGGCGCCGGCCGAGTCCTTGGCCTCGATGCCGTCGTTGACGAGGGTGAGCTTCGAACCCTGCAGACCCTCGACGAAGCCCTTGCGGCGCTGCTCGGAGCCGGGCGCGGTGAACTGGCTGACGATGACGCCGACCTTGCCTTCCTTGTCGCCGACCGCCTTGATCAGTTCGGCGGCGGCGTTCTTGCCGGCCGCGACCTGGTCCTGGGCGTAGTCGATGACGCCGCCGGCTTCCTCGATGCAGGGGAAGAGCGTGTTGTAGGCGCCGATCGAGAGCTTCTTCTCGGCGACCAGGTTCTTGACCAGGGCGCAGTTGCCTTCGCCGGCGATGAAGAAACCGATGCCGTTATAGCCCTGAGTGGCGGCGGCGTTGATCGCCTGGTTGACGGTCGGCACGTCGATATTGGCGCCACCGACGATCCAGCGCACTTCGCCGCCGCGCGACTTCAGCACGTCATTGGCGGTCTCGGCGCCCTTCTGCACGGCGACCCAGTACGGGTTGTTGGCAAAGCCGATGATCGCGATCTTGGCCTTGGTGCCTGCTTCGTTGGCAACCGGTTCCGGGCGGCCGGCGATCGGCGCCACGTCCTCGGCGGCAGCGGCGCCGGCGCCGGCCAGGAGGGCCGCGGCGGACGCCAGCGCAAGCAGCGAGGCGCGCAGGCCGCTGGTCGGCTTGGTGAAGGATGTAGTCATGAAACTCCTCCCTGAGCTTTGAGCCGCGGCCGGCACGCATGCCATCGGCCGATCGACCGCAGTGCTATCCGAATGATGCTGGCCTGGAGAGCAGGCCGATTGTCTCGGGCGACGAGCCTGCGCCCCGCAGGTGCTGGCCATTCAGGCCGGCTTTGTACTGATACTACATAAATTCAGTATGACAAGGCATATTTTGACGCGCCTATGACCACATCAGCAAGGTCGCCGTCCAATTTTGTTGCATTGCGATACCAAATCGGTAGTCTTGTTACCGATTGGAGACATCAGATGGCCATTACCCCCACCTCCCACCGCATCGATCCCGCGAGCGGTCTCCTGTCGGATTCGACCGGCCGCTACGAGAAGCGGCTCTCCGAGCTCGACGGCATCTATGGCGACGCCGGCGCCTTCGCCGAGGCGGCTGCCCGCGACGGCGATCGCGTCGTCTACTATGTCCACGAGGTCCGTCCGGCCGCGGCGCGCGGCGACCTGATCTTCGGCACCACCTTCATGGAGCCGGGCAAGGTCGGCGACGAGTTCTTCGTCACGCGCGGCCACATCCATGCGATCGCCAACCGCCCCGAGACCTATTACGGCGAATCCGGCCAGGGCCTGATGCTGCTGGAATCGCCCGAGGGCGAGACGAGGATCCTCGAGATCGCGCCGCGCGTGATGGTCTATGTGCCGCCGCTCTGGATCCATCGCTCGGTGAACACCGGCTCGACGCCGCTGGTGATGAGCTTCTGCTATCCGAGCGATTCCGGTCAGGACTACGGGTTGATCGCCCGTTCCGGCGGCATGGCGACGCGGATCGTCGCCGACGGCGATGGCTGGAAGGCCGTGCCCAACGTCTCTTACCGTCCTCGCGCAAAAGCCGAGATCGACGCCATCCTCGCCACGCAGGACTGAGACCCATGTCCATCTTCGATAGTCTTTCCGCCCATGCGGTGGTGCCGGTGATCGCGCTCGACGATCCGGCCGCCGCGATCCCGCTCGCCGACGCGCTGATTGAGGGCGGCCTGCCGGTCGCCGAGATCACCTTCCGTACACCCGCTGCCCGCGCCACGATCGAGGCGATCGCCAAGGCGCGGCCGGAGCTTCTGGTCGGCGCCGGCACCGTGCTCGACGAGGCGCAGGTCGACCAGGCGGCCGACGCCGGCGCCCGCTTCGCCCTGTCGCCCGGCCTCGATGCGGCCGTCCTCGCCCATGCCGCGCAGCGCGGTCTTCCCTTCGCGCCCGGCATCATGACGCCGACCGATTTGCAGGCGGCGCTCCGCGCCAAATGCGGAATGGTGAAGTTCTTCCCGGCCATGCCGGCGGGCGGTCCGTCGATGCTGAAGAACATCGCCGCGCCCTACCTGCACACCGGCATCCGCTTCAATCCGACCGGCGGCGTCAGCATGGACAATCTGGCTGACTGGCTGGCGCTCAAGGAGGTCGCGGCCGTCGGCGGCACCTGGATCGCCACGCGCGTCGACATCGCCGCCGGCAACTGGACGAAGATCACCGCCAATGCGCGGGCCGCCGTGGCC
>JAEWAD010000181.1 GCA_023391905.1 Pseudomonadota bacterium
GCGCGACGCCGTCGAGGCGGCGCTCGCCCCGGTCCGCCAGCCGCAGGCCGACGAGGCGGCCGCCAAGGCGCGCCGCGTCGCCGCCACCCGCGTCAATTTCTTCACCATGGTTCGCGGAGAGGATTGATGTCCGCCCCCGTCATCACCGCCGGCTTCGCCGATCCCGTCATCGCGGCGCAGGCGCATTTCCATGCGCTCATGGACGCGCTCGCGCGTCCGGGCTCGATCCACGATTTCCCCGCGGCGCTCGACGCGCCGGCCCCGCTTTCGCCGGAACTCGCGGCAACAGCGCTGACGCTGGTCGATCACGAGGTCACGCTCTGGCTCGACGCGCCGCTCGCGGCGTCGAAGGCGGTCGTCGACTATCTGCGCTTCCACACCGGCGCCCGCATCGTCGTCGATCCGGCCGAAGCAGCCTTCGCGCTCGTCTCGGACGTCGCCGCCATGCCGGCGCTCGCCGAATTCGGGCAGGGCTCGGACGAATATCCCGACCGGTCGACGACGATCGTCGTCGCCGTCGAGGCGCTCGCCACCGACGGTTCGCTCGAACTCGCCGGTCCCGGCATCCGCGACCGCGCCCGCATCGGCATCGCGCCGTGGCCGGCCGGCCTCACCGCAGAGATCGCCGCGAATGGGGCGCAGTTCCCGCGCGGCGTCGATCTCGTCTTCACAGCAGATCGCAAGGTCGCCGCGCTGCCGCGCACGACGCGCGTTTCGGAGGTCTGAGCATGTATGTCGCCGTCAAGGGTGGCGAGGAAGCGATCGACAACGCGCATGGGCTGCTCGCGCATGAGCGGCGCGGTCCCGTCTCGATCCCCGATCTCTCGCCCGACCAGATCGAAAACCAGCTGGCGCTCGCCGTCGACCGCGTCATGGCGGAGGGTTCGCTCTACGATCCGGCGCTCGCGGCGCTCGCCATCAAGCAGGCGCGCGGCGACCTGATCGAGGCGATCTTCCTCGTCCGCGCCTTCCGCACCACGCTGCCGCGTTTCGGTAATGCCGAGCCGGTCGAGACGGGCGCCATGGCGATCGAGCGCCGCATCTCCGCGACCTTCAAGGACCTGCCCGGCGGGCAGGTGCTGGGCCCGACCTTCGACTACACCCATCGCCTGATCGACTTCCTGCTCGCCGCCGGTGTCACACCGCCGGCGCCGGCCGAGGTCATGGCCGAACAGGAAGCTTCCCCTCGGGTGACGGATCTGCTCGACGGCGAGGGGCTGATCGAGCAGGAATTGCGCGACGACGGCGCCGAGGTCGGCGATCTGACCCGCGCGCCGCTCGATTTCCCGGCCGATCGCGATCTCCGCCTGCAGGCGCTCGCCCGTGGTGATGAGGGCTTCCTGCTGGCGCTCGGCTATTCGACCCAGCGCGGCTATGGCCGCACGCATCCCTTCGTCGGCGAGATCCGCTTCGGCGAGGTGATGGCCGAGTTCGTGCCGGAGGAGCTCGGCTTCGCCGTGCCGCTCGGGCCCGTGGCGCTGACCGAGTGCCAGATGGTCAACCAGTTCCACGGCTCGGCCGAGCTGCCGCCGCAGTTCACGCGGGGCTATGGCCTGGTCTTCGGCCAGAGCGAGCGCAAGGCGATGTCGATGGCGCTGGTCGACCGCGCGCTCCGCACGCGCGAGTTCGGCGAGGACGTCGTCGCCCCGGCGCAGGACGAGGAATTCGTGTTGTCGCATTGCGACAACGTCCAGGCGACCGGCTTCGTCGAGCATCTGAAGCTGCCGCACTACGTCGATTTCCAGGCCGAGCTCGGGCTCGTCCGCCAGATGCGCGCCGAATACATGGCGCGCCAGCAAGAGCTGAAGGAGGCGGCGGAATGAGCGCCGTGGCAGCGCCGCAGGCGAGCGGCTACAACTTCGCCTATCTCGACGAGCAGACCAAGCGGATGATCCGCCGCGCGATCCTGAAGGGGATCGCGATCCCCGGCTATCAGGTGCCGTTCGCCAGTCGCGAAATGCCGATGCCCTATGGCTGGGGCACCGGCGGCGTGCAGGTGACGGCGGCGATCATCGGCCCGGACGACGTGCTGAAGGTGATCGACCAGGGCTCGGACGACACGACGAACGCCGTCTCGATTCGAAAATTCTTCGCCAAGACGGCCGGCGTCGCGACGACGACGGAGACCAAGGCGGCGACGATCATCCAGACGCGCCACCGGATCCCGGAGCGGACGCTGACCGAAAAGCAGACGATCGTCTACCAGGTGCCGATCCCGGAGCCGCTCCGCTTCCTGGAGCCGCGCGAGACCGAAACGCGAAAGCTGCACGCGCTGGCCGATTACGGGCTGATGCATGTGAAGCTCTACGAGGACATCGCCCGGCACGGCCACATCGCCACCACCTACGACTATCCGGTCGAGGTCGCGGATCGCTATGTGATGAACCCGTCGCCGACGCCGAAGTTCGACAATCCGAAGATGCACATGTCGGAGGCGCTGCAATTGTTCGGCGCCGGCCGCGAGAAGCGCATCTACGCCGTGCCGCCCTTCACCAAGGTTCGCAGCCTCGATTTCGAGGACCATCCGTTCGAGGTGCAGAAGTTCGACAAGCCCTGCGCGCTCTGCGCCGCGACCAATGTCTATCTCGACGAGGTCGTGCTCGATGATCGCGGCGGCCGGATGTTCGTCTGCTCGGACTCCGATCATTGCGAGGAGCGCCGCGCCGAAGGCCATCGCGGCGAGCTTTCGGGGGAGGCGGCCTGATGGACGCGCTCTCGATCCGCAAGGCGACCGAGGCGGACCTGCCGGATCTTCTCCGCCTCTACGGGCAGCCGGACTTCAACAATGGCCGCGTCACGACGCTGGACCAGGCGAAGGCGACGCTCGCCCGCATGGCGACCTATCCCGATTTCGCCGCCTATTGCGCCGAGATCGACGGCGCGATCGTCGGCTCCTTCTCGCTGATGATCATCGACAACCTCGCCCATTGGGGCATGGCGTCGGCGCTGGTCGAGAACGTCGTCGTGGCGAGCGGCCACCAGGGCGAGGGCATTGGCCGCGCCATGATCCGGGCGGCGTTCCGGCTGGCGGAAGAGAAGGGCGCCTACAAGGTGGCGCTCTCCTCGAACATCCGGTCGACCCGGGCGCACGAATTCTACGAGAGCCTCGGCTTCGAGAAATACGGCTTCAGCTTCCGGCTGGAGCCCGTTCCGGGCCGGAAGCCCTCCCCCCTTGTGGGGGAGGGTTGGGT
>JAEWAD010000225.1 GCA_023391905.1 Pseudomonadota bacterium
TGATCCAGTAGGCGTAGAGCTTGGCCGCCGCGTAGGGACTCCGCGGCGAGAAGGGAGTTCGCTCGCTCTGCAGTTGATTGCCGCTGCCGCCGAAGAGCTCCGAGGTCGACGCCTGGTAGAACCGGCAGTGCTCCACCAATCCGGCGATGCGAATGGCTTCCAACAGGCGCAGCGTACCGAGCGCATCGGCATTCGCCGTGTATTCGGGCGTCTCGAAGCTGACCTGGACATGGCTTTGCGCCCCGAGATTGTAGATCTCGTCCGGCCGCACCTGATGAATGATCCGGCAGAGATTGGTGGCGTCGGTCAGCTCGCCGAAATGGAGGTGCAGTCGCGGCTCGACGCCGTGCGGATCCTCGTAAAGGTGGTCGATCCGTTGGGTGTTGAAGGAGGAGGACCTCCGCTTCACGCCATGGACCTCATAGTCCCTGTCGAGAAGCAGTTCGGCCAGATAGGCGCCGTCCTGACCGGTGACGCCGACAATGAGGGCTCGCTTTCTTGCCATGCGTCACCCGCCGCTCCGATGAAACCGGCGCTTGTTCTAGCGCACACGGGAGGACACGCCGTCCTGGCAAATCGGCGGATCGTGCAATCCAAGGTTACATCGAGCGGTCGATACGGTGTTTGCGTTGCTCGCCAGATCGCTAGCTGCCGCATCCGCCAGGCGCGCGGCCTGTGTCGCGTCATCGACCAAAGGTGGATCGGCTCATCCTCCTGCATGGCTTGCGACCCCATCTCCCGGCAAGGAACGCTGCCTCCGCAGCTGCGCAGGAGGCTTCCGATGCGGATCGTGCTGGTGAACCGCTATTTCCATCCGGACGAATCCGCGACAAGTCGCATGGTGTCGAGCCTGGCTTTCGGACTGGCCGAGCGCGGATTGGCGGTGGAAGTCCTCGCCAGCCGGCAGAAGCATGATGAAGCCGCGCCCGGGCTGCGGCGACATGAGCGGCTGCATGGCGTGCGCATCCACCGCCTGGCGTCGACCGGATTCGGCCGCGCTGGTCTCGCGGGGAGGGCGGCGGACTATGCCAGCTTCCAGGCGGCCGCCATGCTCTGGTGTCTCGCTCATCTCCGGCGCGACGACCTCGTCATCGCCTGCACCGATCCACCGCTCCTCTCCGTCAGCATGGCGGCGGCGATCGCGATCCGGGGCGGCCGGTTCGTCAACTGGCTGCACGATGTCTTTCCCGAAGTCGCAACGGAGCTGGGTGTGTTGCGGCGCGACGGCTATGCCGCCCGCGTCGCGCGCGCCCTGCGGGACTGGTCGTTGCGCAGAGCCGCCATCAACCTGGTTCCGACAGCGAGCATGGCGGTTGATATTCGCCGGGTCGGACGTCGCCCCTCAGCGGTGCTGACAATCCCCTATTGGTCGGAAGACGGGATCGAGCCGGTTTCACCCGGTGACAATCCGTTGCGGACCGAGTGGGGCCTGCAGGACGCTTTCGTCGTCGGCTATTCCGGCAATTTCGGGCGCGCGCACGAATTCGGCACGCTGATCGATGCCGCGACGCAGTTGCGGGATGCCGGCAATATCCGCTTCCTCCTGATCGGCAGCGGTTTCGGCAGGGCCCGCCTCGAGGCGGAAGTCAGGCGGCGGGGGCTGCAGAACGTCGTCTTCCGGCCACTGCAGCCGCGGGAACGACTGGCCCAAAGCCTGTCGGCGCCCGACCTGCATCTGATTTCGCTCCAGCCTCAGCTCGAGCCCTATGTCGTTCCAAGCAAGCTCTACGGCATCATGGCGGCGGGGAGGCCGGCGATCTTCATCGGCGCCGAGGGCGGCGAAGTGGCGACGGCGCTGCGCGAGCACGGATGCGGCGAGACCGTCACCATCGGCGCAGGCGCGGATCTCGCAGGCCGCATCATTGCCCTGCGCGAGGACGCCTCCCGGCGCATGGAAATGGGCGCCAAGGCGCGTCGGGCCTTCGAGATACGGCACAGGCGCGACGCGGCCATGGAGAGGTGGATCGAAATCCTGGGAGCGCTGGCGAACCGGGAAGGGGGCCTTCCGCAGTTGGCCAGCGGAGCGCCCTACTCGGCGACCTCCGGCGATGCATCGAACGACTGAGCTTCTTTCCGCGCCCGGCGCGGCAAGCCGCGCCGCACAAAGATCGCATGCGCCGCGATCGGTCCAAGCAGCCCCGCGATCATGATGCCGGCCGACATCTCCGCCACGACACCGATCAGGCCGATGCCGCCGAGCAGGGCCGCCAATCCGACCAGCAGGAGCACGGCGCTCATCGGCGAATGGCCCCGGTCGATCAGCAGGTGGTGCAGGTGGCTGCGATCCGCCGCCATCGGGCTGCGCCCCGCCAGCGGCCGGCGGACCATGAGGCTCAGCGTATCGACGATCGGAATCGCCACGAGCCAGAGCAGGGCGGCGAATTCTCCCGCCGCCGGCGCGGCGACATCGTCGGCGCTTCCCGACGACAGGCCGAGGATGAGGCCCGCGATCACGCAGCCGAGCATCATGCTGCCGGCATCGCCCATGAACACCGACGCGCGCGCCCGCCACGGACTGCGCATGTTGAAGACGAGAAACCCGAGCACGATGGCGAGCAGCAGGAGGCTCGCCTGCAGAATGAACGCACGCTCCAGCAGCATCGCGACGATGGCGATACCCGCCAGCGCCACGGCCGCCATGCCGCCGGCCAGCCCGTCGAGCCCATCGGCCATGTTGAACGCGTTGATGCAGCCCATCACGAACAGCAGGGTGAGGGGAAGGACCAACCAGTCCGGCATGGCGACGACGGGTGCGAAGGCCGCCAGCATCGGCCGCCCGTCCGCCGCCGACCAGCCGTAGCAAAGCGCCAGCGCCGCCAGTGCCTGCGCAAGCAGCTTCGTCCGCGGACGGAGGTCATATCGATCGTCGAGAACGCCGACTCCGACGAGCAGGCAGAGTGCCGCGATCAGCCACCATGCCTCTGGGACAGCCCCTGGCGCATGGCTCGCCCAGCCGGCGAGTATGGTCGAATAGACCAGAAACATCGCCAGGCCGCCGCTGACGGGCACCAGCCCCCTGTGTACCTTGCGCGCCGTCGGCTGGTCGACGAGGCCGAGAGCCGGGGCGAGGCGTCGAAGCGCCTCCACCATGGCCACGGAGAGCAGAAAGGCGACGGCAAGTGCCGGCATGTCGATCGGCATGGATCGGTCCCCGCTTCGCGCTGGTCGCTGGGTGACCGCGAAGGGCAAAGGGATCGGGCCGGTTTCGCGGTTGCCGAACGATAGGGCGCGAGCGGGGAGGCGGCGGATTCGGCAAATCTGACGGGTCGCACGGAAGGCCTAAGCCGATCGTGCCGATGTCACCCCCCTTTTGGCGGAATCGAAAAATCCGTCGAGCTGCCAGGCGCACGACTGGCGCCCTGCCGAAAAGACTTGCAGAGTTGCCGCAAGGGCAGGGACGCCGCCGGGAAGGGAGCGTCGCGATCCGCATCCGACAATGGGGGAGAAGCCACCATGCCGTTCGTCAACATCCGCATCGTGAAGGAAGTCATCGCAAGCGACCCGGAGGGCAAGAAAGCCGGGATCGCCGCCAAGGTCACGGAGGCGATCAGGGAGGCGACGGGACTGAGCGACGAGGACGTCTGGGTGGTATTCGAGGAGGTCAATGCGCGCGACTGGTATCTCGGCCCGACCAATGTCGAGACCCGGCGCAGCAGGGGCTAGGGACGACTAGAGCGTGGCGGCGCCCCACGAAGGCGCGCCGCCCGTGATTGAAGGCGTCAGGCGCGCGTCGCCCGCGCCGTATCGATCACGCGCTCGAACGCCGGCACCTCGTCGGGAGAGAGGGCCCCGAATACAAGCTGGCAACGGAAGGTTTCGCCCGTCGCCAAACGCAGAAGATTGCCCTTCGCCTTCTCCGCAAGATAACCGTCCGCCTCGGCCGTCGCCGGCAGGACGAGACCGAAGGCTTCCTGGTCCGCGTTGCGGACCATCCAGCGGATGGCGTGGCCGAGTTCATCGGGCCGATAGCTGATGAAATCCGCCGATCCATCCTGCAGGACCTGCAGGGCGTGCGTCCAGCCGGACGGATCCGCCGCGACGTCCATCGCCATGACGATTTCCGGCTCGACCTGCTGGTTGCCGGCGAAGTGCTTATGCAGGGCCGGCTTGGCGAGCGCGGCGGCACGCAGCCGCTTGTACTCCTCCGTGAGCGTCTCCTCCGGTGGCAGCAGCGAGCGGATCCGGTATCCATTCGTCTCGTCGACCACCGTGTCGACGATCCGCCCGCCCGGCACGTAACGGAAGTTCACATGAGCGAGGTACATGAGATCCATGGGCGATCCCATGAGATTGCGAATCTCCATCTCCAGATGGATGCGCGAACTGCCGTCGTGCAGGCGCACGGTCGGGGTGGCCACGTAATTGTGCGTGAAGGCGACCGCATGGCGATAGCGACCGGAAAGCCCCATGAATGGGCCATTCTCATCCTCGCCAATGAGCAGCTCGGCGGTGTGATAGGTGGCGTTGGGCAGCTCGCCATGCGGCGGGTGGTTGTCGGCAGGGCTGGGATTGCCCATCGCCGTCGCGCCGCAATGCAGGAAGAAGCCGCCATAGGTGCCGAGATAGGACTTCGTCGGCTCGGGCTCGTCGAACATGGAGCCCATCGTCAGCCGACGGCCGTGGAAGGTGGCGTCCCAGATCTGCTGACCCTGGAACGGTAAAAGCTCCACGCTGCCCACGCCATTGTCGATGCGCAGGCCGGCTACGCCTGTGCTGTAGCGAAACGTCGATGCCGTCAGGCCGGCAAAGGACGCAAGCACCGTCTCCGCCCGCGTGAAATGCTCCGGCAGCAGCGTGATCTTCGCAATCTCAGATATCATGTCCAAGTCCCCCCGACGCGGTGATCGCGCCCTCTGGCCGAGGAGATTAGCGTCCCGCGCCCCGCTGTGAACCGTCTTCCGGCTCCCCGCGGAGAAAACGCTGTGGGTCGTGCCGGCGCGCTGACGCACCGCATTCTTCTGGTGCCGCCGATCCTTTACGTTTTCGCTGAAACAGAGGGAACCGCCAGGCCGTGGCCGAAATCGTCAAGCGCACGTTCATCGAATTCAAGGACCAGATCGTCGAGAAGACCGAGTGGGAGACGCGCGAGAACCCGCCAGAGGCGCGCGGCTGGACCTCCTATTGCTTCTTTCTCGAAGGACAGCACCGCGAGGATGTGGAGAGGGCGATCCGCGCCAAGATCAACCGCACCTTCGTGCAGGTGGTGCAGTCGACCCGGCCGGCCGGCGTCTGGGTGCGCGGCGCCCGCTACGAGCTCGAAGCGGTACTGGCCGCGATCGATACGGCGGCGCCATCCGCCACCGCGTGAATTTCCGGAAAGCCCGACACGTTCACGCAGAATTCGACGTTGCCCTATACAGATTTGACGCGACTTGATCGATACTCGACCAAAGCGGAGGAGTTGTTTTGCCAGAATCGAACATCCCACCTGAGGGGCCGGTGCCCGCAAGGGAACCTCGGTTGCTCGGAATTCCGGGATCGTCGCGCTCGGGGTTGATCGCCCCGCTTTCGGCGGCGCGCTGGCTTTTGATCCTGATCGCGGTCGCGGGCGTCTACTTCTTTCACAGCTTCCTGGTGCCGGTTCTCGCCGCGCTGGTGATCGCC
>JAEWAD010000232.1 GCA_023391905.1 Pseudomonadota bacterium
CGTCATGGCCGAACAGCATCGGCAGCGGCAGGGCGGCCTTGGCGAAGGCGCCCGGCTCGATCATGTCGCCGACGCGGTCAGCGGCGCCGAACTTCCACGCGATGCCGGAGACGAGGCCGGCGTCATCGGCGAGGACCTTGGTTTCGAGGAAGAGCCGATCCACCGTCAGGCCTCCGGCTGGAAGTTGCGGCGGTCGGCGGCGAAGGAGTCGACCTGGGCCTGCACCCAGAGGGCAGCGCGCAACGTGCGGATGACGTTCGCCTGGCTGAAGGGGACGGGCTTGTCGCCTTCCTCGATCGTCCAGCCGAGGACGCAGCGCGCCAGCATGCGCAGGCGGGCGGTCTCGCGCTGTTCGGCCGTCACCTTGCCGTCGGCGTCCGCCACATCGGCGAGCTCGTCAGCGAGCGCGAGGCGCGCGCGGCGCTGGGTGTCGCTGTCGGGGCCGGCGACGCGGAACTTGATGCCGGTGCCGACGCCCGACACGGGGTCGAGCAGTTCGAGCTCGGCGCCGCGGTCCTGGTCGGCGGCGTTGGCCAGGATGTCGTCAAGCGTCATCGTCTTCCTCGTCGTCGGGCTGGGGCTTGGGCTTGGGGTCTGCATGGTTTTGTGCCGACCCCGGCTGGCTGGATCCGGTGTTGGGGTTCGCGAACTCGTCGCCGCCCGTGTAGGGGGCCAGGCCGCCGAGCCAGCTGCGGCCCTCGTTGGGATTGATCACTCGCGACGCCACCAGACTGTTGATGGCCGTGGCGCGGGCGGTCAGGTCGACATTGCTGAAGTCGTCGCGATCGAATCGGATGGCGAAGCGCTTGCGATCCTCGGGACGGAACAAGGCCCGGCGCAGCGCGCCCTCGATCGCCTGAAGCCAAGGCTCGAGGCAGAGCATCAGGAACTGACGCTGCATCTCGGCCGAGTTCGACCAGGTGGCGCGCGAGAGGTCGCCGAGCATCGAGGTCGGCATGTTGAAGGCGCGGGCGATTTCCTGGAGCTGGAACAGGCGAAGCTGCTGGAACTGCGCATCGACGCTATTGAGCGCCATCGGCTTCCATTCGAAGCCATCCCACAGCACGGCGGTTTTGCCCGAATTGCGGGCCCCCTCCATCGCCTGCTTCCAGAACTTGAGGACGCTCTTGGCCCCTTCCTCACCGAGCTTTTTGTCGGTCTGCAGGACACCGCCCGGTCGGGCTCCCTCGCCGAAGAGCCGCGCTGCATGCGTCTCCATCACCAGCGCCGTGGCGATCGCCTCGCGCGCCAGCGTGACGGGGGACTTCTCGAAGGTGCTCTTGAGGTGGATGATCTCCGAGGCCGGCGTGGGGCGGCCGTTGATCCGGTACGTCGGCCGGCCGGAGCCGTCGGCGGCATACTCCGCGGCGATCATGCCGGGCTTGTAGCGGATGATCTCGACCGGCTCCTCGTGCAGCCAGTTCACCCAGGCCATGCCGCCCTGGTCCCGCGTCAGCGCGTCGACGACCAGCAGGCGGATGAGCTCGAACCCGGTGGTCCAGTCGTTCGCCTCGTCGCGCAGCAGCGCGGTCACGGGGTGATCAGGAACGACGGTCTCGGTGCGACCCTTGCCGATCTCGACGACCCGCAGGTCGAGCGCGGCCGCCGCCTCGCTGATGGTCCGCACCGCGGCCGCAACCGCCGGCACCCGAAGCGCAGTATCGGCCGAGACGGTGATCCCCGTCGCGGTCTGCACCCCGCCGCCGAGCATCTCGAGGATCTGCTCGTCGGTCAGGGCTTTTCGTTCGGATCGGAAGGGCCAGAAGCGCATGGCCCGAAGATGTCAGTGTTCCCGTTGTGTTCCTACTGGGACAGATGCCCGAGGTTGAGGAAAAGAGCGCATTCAGGGCGTTATGGAGCGAGGACTACTGAACTGTATTGGAGGACAGAGCCCAGTAGGATCAAGCCGAGCGCCACCCAGCCCAACACCATGTAGATCTTTTCGAAGCAGATCTTCCGCGGGTCTTTCTCCGGGACTGTGACCATGTCTTGGCCCCTCATCGGGAGCCGGAACGGCATGCCAAAAAGAAATAGGCCAATGACGCCGACCGCGTTCAACGAAATCCCCCAGTAGGCTGCCGTTCGCCAGTCCATAGCTTTTCCCTCACGCGATCTTCGTTTTCACCCAAGTGTCCAGCTCGGAACGCAGAGCGAAGTATGTACCGCGCCTGGGCTGATAGATCGGAACTCCCGGCTCCCGCGACCACTTCGCCACGGTATCCTCGCTGACGCCGAGAACGCGAGCAATGGCCGGCCGGCCCCATAGCTTTTCAGGCCGAGCAGCGCGCGGGGCGAAGGCCGCATCGAACAAGGGCGCCGTGAGAACCGGCTTCAACGGGTCGGCCATTTGATCTCCACTCGGTCAGCCTCATACGGCTTGAGCGCGGCAAGCACCTCGTCACGGAACACGGCCCTACGGACCTTGATCCGGCTCCCGCCTGGGAACACCCGGATGATGTCGAACTGCTCGTCTTCGGGATGGCCCGCTGCCTCGATGCGAATGACCTCGACATGACCCTTGGCACGGTTCGGCCACGACGATCCGCGGAGCTTCCGGTTCTCCACCACCGGCGTTCGCGCGGCAGCGGTGCCGAAGAGCTTCGCCGACATTCGAGCCTCGAGCTCCTTCATCTCTTCGTCGTCGGTCATGACTTGGTGTTCCTCGCCACATGCTCGATGACCTGATCCCGCGTAGCCGCGAGGATTGCCTCAAGGCTTTCGACGGCGTCCTCGAAAGTCCGGGCGGTGAGTGCAGGATCTTCGTCCACCCACATCTCGAGATCGATCATCATTGCCCGCAGCAGCGGTGGCAAAGGCCCGGTCAGCACCTTGCAGTGATCGAGGACTTCCCAAGCCGTACAGTCGGCGCCGCCATAGCGCACCGTCGCCGCCTCGATGGGCATTTCCGCTCCGACATAGCCGAAGTGCCCCATCGCAATGTGGTCGACGAGGCGGCTCCAACTGGTCGTCGACACGATGGCGAGGCCGAGGGCGTCGACGAGCGTGGTCGCCTCTGCCCGGCCGCGAGATCCGTGCGGCCGAAGTTGAACTACATTGCTCATGCCAGACCTCCAGAAACCTTGCTGATGCTCCAGTCCGATCGCTTCTCCGCCGGGCTGATCGGCTCTCCGCTGCGTCGGTCGATCCAGCGCCACGCCTCGGCCATGGCTTGGAACGGGCCGGCCATCACCGCGCCGCCGGCCACAACCTGCCAACGGCCATCGCTGGTTCGGATTGCTGTTGGCTCGGTCATGCTCCTACACCCCTTCTGTGGCGCCGGGACCGCTCGACGCTCTCCCTTGCTTCCGTCCTGGCCTGCAGGTCGCTGTCGCCCTTCGCGATCTGATTGGCGTAGGCCCGATCGAATGAACGCCAATCGTCCTCGGACCAGTCGGGGTGCGCTGTCTCGCGTGCGCGTGCGTGCGTAGGAGGTATACTTTCCTGTCCAGAGCCTACTTGTTTCCTTTCTGTTCTCTGCTCACTGCTCTCTGTTCTCTGATTAGGCGATGCCTTCGGGTAAGCCTTTCGGAAGCCTGCCGGGATGGCTTCCTTAAAGCCTTTCGACATGCCTTCCGCATGGCCTACAGCCCGTTGAATTGTCTGCTCTTTCAGCCGCCCCTCGGGGATCATCTCAGCCGATTTCACCCAGGCTTTGACCACGTTAGGGCTCTCCGGCAGGTTGTATCGAAGGAAGTTCGGAAGGGCGATAACGGAGGACTTTTCATCGTACTCCGCCATGCCTTGCTGGAAGATCTCGCCCAAGCCTTTCAGGAAGGCTTCCGATAAGCCTTCCTGCCCACGTCCCAACTCGGCGGCGATCCCCTCCGGGGTGCCGCGCATCGCCCCCAGTGCCGTCATCATGGGATGCGTGAGCAGCATGACGAACGCCAGCTTACCGGCGATCGTCAGGGCCGAGAACTTTTCATCGTTCCAGATCCGGACGTCGATTTTCCGGTAATGGCTCATGCGGCGCCTCCTCTCCGCCGTTCAGCGTAGCGGGCTCTCATCCCGTCCAGGTCGCGATCGGCGTAACGAGCTTTCATCTCGTGCAGAGCCTTGCCCACGTGCCGCCGGGCATCGTGGAGGACCCGCATCATCGCGTCGCCCTTGTCGTCCTTGATCGTCAAGGAAACGGCATAGGCCGCCTCCACGTAGTCGCGAGCCGCGTCCAGCTGGACAAAGACGCCGATATCGTCGAGACGCTCGCTCATGCTGCCTCTCGCGAAAGCTCGAGGGCGACCTGCACCAGCTGCATCGGTGTCTCGTTCCCCTTCAGTCGGGCGACGAGCTGATTAATGGCCTTGCCCCCGGCGACGGCGCCGCCGCCTTCGGTCGCGATATGCGCGTTCAACGCCTTCGTCGTGGCGGCGCCGATCTGCCGGGCCACGATGTAGATCTGGCCGACCAGGAACTCGACATCCTCGATCGTGCTGTCGCGGGTGCGGAGCACGACATCCCCGTCGAGCCGTCCCTTCTCCCAACGGTCGCGGGAGAGCAGATCCTCTGCTAGGTGGCTGAGGATGGACGCATAGCGCTCCATCTCGATCGCCGGGTTCTCAAGCGCGAAGATCGGGGCGCGGTTTGTCAGGCCAACCGTTGATGTGCTATCGGTCTGCTTGTTCATCGTTGTCTTTTCCGAGATGCGGGAACCATGGCTCGGCGAGGCTGCAACCTCGGCCGGGCCTTTCGCATTCTGGGTCCGTTTGATCTGGACCTGTGGGATCGCGACGCTCATGCAACCGACCTTCCGATGGTGGTCTGTAACCCGAGCTTCGCCGCGAGCTGCGCAACCGGCACCATGATCCGGCCACCAACCTTGATGGTCGGGATATCCCCCTGCTTCGCTGCCTCGTAGGCGCCGTTTCGGGCCAAACCGAAGAAGAGGGCACCGGCATCGGGAACCGAGATCGTCGGCCGAGAAAGAGCTTCTTCTAGTGTCACGGCGTGCTCCGTTTCGTGTGTTACGTGCACACGATATCAGCCGTTAACTTGCAAGCAAGCCTTTTGTGTGTTTGATGTGCACTTTATGAGGATGCGTCATGGCTAGACCGAAGCTCGGCGACAGCGAGACTGAGCGCCTTCACATCAAAATCACGGCCGATGAAGTCACTCAGATCGATGACTGGCGGTATGAGAATCGAGTGCCCTCGCGATCGGAGGCGGTCCGCCGTCTGGTCCAAATGGCGCTGACATTCGATCGGAACCGCCTCGACCTGATAGCCGCTATCCAACAGGCAACAGCTACCACCCGAGCTGTCAATGATAGATTCGCTGAATATCTGAGTAGCCAGCCTCCTGAGCAAGTCGAAAGAGGCGCCATTCCAATTGTGAGCGCCATTGCAGATCAGACTGAAGCAAGCATGCAACTACTCACGACGTTCAGTGCGGCAGTGCGGCCAATAAACGCTATCCGAGATCAGTCCAATGAATTTCCCGGTGCACTTAAGGCATCATCCGAGACTGAGAAGTTCTTTCGCGATTTGTCCAAAAAATTTAAGGGCAATGAGAAGGACAGGGAAAAATGAAGGGCCACATCCGCGAGCGGAGTCCCGGCAAATGGGCGATCGTGCTGGATCTCATCGACTCTGAGACAGGTGCGCGCCGGCGGAAGTGGCATAGCTTCAGCGGAACGAAGCGGCAGGCGCAGGAGGAATGCGCACGCCTGATCACCGCCCTGAAGCATGGTGGCTATGCCGAGCCATCCAAGACGACGCTGGCTCAGTTTCTCGATCGCTGGATCGAGCACGAGGCATCGAGTGTGTCGCCGAAGACACTGGAGCGCTATGCGGAGCTCGCGCGGAAGAACATCGTCCCGCTCTTGGGCCACGTCACCATGGCGAAGCTGCGGGCCGAGGCTATCGACGCGGCCTGGACAAAGGCGCTCGCCAGTGGCCGCCGGGACGGCAAGGGCGGGCTGGCGCCACGCACAGTGCACCACATGCGCCGCGTCCTGATCAAAGCCCTGAATCAAGCCGTCGTCTGGGAGATCATCACCAAGAACCCGGCGGCGCTCTCCAAGGCCCCCAAGGTCGAGCGCAAGGCTATGACGGCCTATGGCGCCGAAACCACGGCGCAACTCCTGGAGGCGCTGAAGGAGACACGGATCTATATCCCTGCCCTGCTCGCCGTGATGTGCGGTCTTCGCCGCGGCGAGATCGTTGCGCTCCGCTGGCGGAGCATCGACCTGGACAGCCGGCGCATGTCCATCGTCGAGACGGCAGAGCAGACCAAGGCAGAGGTGCGCCAGAAGGAGACCAAGACCGGCCGCGCACGCGTGGTCGATCTGTCAACCTCTGTCGTCGCTGAGCTTCGCCGTCACCGGGCCGCGCAGGCCGAGGAACAGCTGCGACTCGGGATCCGGCCCGACGACAACGCCTTCGTCGTGGCGCAGATCGATGGCCGTCCGATCCAGCCGAATTCCCTCACCCACGAATGGACGCGGATCCTCGCCACCACCGACCTCGAGCGGATCCGCTTTCACGACCTTCGCCACAGCCACGCGACGCAAATGCTCGCCGCCGGCGTGCACCCTAAGGTCGCGCAGGAGCGGCTGGGGCACTCGACGATCGCCATCACACTCGACATTTATTCCCACGTGATGCCTGGCATGGGGGCAGATGCGGCCGAGCGAGTTGACGCCGCTGTGCGGGGCGCGGTAAAGCCGACGCCGTAAAGTCGTTCGGTAGCAATCCGGTAGCAACGCCCTTCAAGGCCGTCGCGCTTGGGCCAGAAACCTCAACGATTTCAATGCTTGGATGGGTGGCCGAGTGGTTTAAGGCAGCGGTCTTGAAAACCGCCGTGGGTGCAAGCCCACCGTGGGTTCGAATCCCACCCCATCCGCCATAATCAATCGATATCATACGCATATTGCAGCGACATCCAGTCGATCGCGGCCGGATGGAGATGAGAGCAATGCGGCCCGGCTCGGGACATGCAGCTTTGAACTGGCGGAATCGGACCGAAAGCCCCGTGCAGGGTTCCCTGAACGTTCCGCTCCCCACCGCCGAATTCGCGTGTAGCCCCGGCAACGGACTGCACCTCTGGTGCTTGCTGCGCAGCCCAGCAGCTTGGGGCTGACGCTTCGACGGTGGCAGTGCTGTTCGGCCACGCCACCGGTTCGTGACGGCGCGACCTACGATTTAGTGCGCTGTAGGCTCCCGTTATCGGGGTGGACAAAGCGTTGCGATAGCGCAATGATGCTGCACTGCAACAAGCGCGGGCGAGGGCCATGTCTGGCATGGGAAACTTCGTTGCGGATAGTGCTGCCTACGCAGTGGACGCAGGGCAACGCTGGACGTTGTTCCTGGACACCATGCGTCGACGCGGGCTTCAGTACGAGGCGCATGTGGCCGAGGCCGCGCCCAATGTGCTCGACTATGACGCAGAGCTCATCAGCGACGGGCGCAATCTGCAGCGCCCCGTGAACTATCTGCTTGTCCGGATCGTCCCGCCCAAGGGGACGGTGATCGACGAGACCCGGCGGCCCTTCGTCATTGTCGATCCGAGGGCCGGGCACGGACCGGGCATCGGCGGCTTCAAGGCCGACAGCGAAATCGGCGTCGCGATGAAGGCGGGGCATCCCTGCTATTTCATCGGCTTCCTGCCCGAGCCGGTTCCGGGCCAGACGATCGAGGATGTCGCGCTCGCCGAGGCCAGTTTCATCGAGACGGTGATCGCGCGCCATCCGAAGGCGGACGGCAAGCCCTGCGTGATCGGCAACTGCCAGGCCGGCTGGGCCGTCATGATGGTCGCCGCGATCCGACCGGAACTGTTCGGTCCCATCATCATCGCCGGCGCGCCACTCTCTTATTGGGCGGGTGTCCACGGCCAGAACCCGATGCGGTATTCGGGCGGCCTGCTGGGTGGCAGCTGGCTGACGGCGCTCACAAGCGATCTCGGCGCCGGCATATTCGATGGCGCCTGGCTGGTGCAGAACTTCGAGAACCAGAACCCGGCCAACACGCTGTGGACCAAGCAATACAATCTCTATTCGAAGATCGATACCGAAGTGGATCGCTATCTCGGCTTCGAGAAGTGGTGGGGCGGGCATGTCGAGCTGAACGCCGAGGAGATCCAGTTCATCGTCGATGAACTGTTCATCGGCAACCGGCTCGCCAGCGGTGACATCCGCACCTCGGACGGCACGGCGGTCGATCTCCGCAACATCCGATCGCCGATCGTCGTCTTCTGTTCGCAAGGCGACAACATCACGCCGCCGCAGCAGGCGCTTGACTGGATTCTCGACCTCTACGAAGACGTCGACGACATCCGATCCTCCGGGCAGACCATCGTCTACTCAGTGCATCAGAAGATCGGCCATCTCGGCATCTTCGTCTCCGGCGGCGTGGCGCGAAAGGAGCACGACGAGTTCGCCTCCAACATCGATTTCATCGATATTCTGCCGCCCGGGCTTTACGAGGCGGTCTTCGAGCCGAAATCCGAGGCGGAAGCCAATCCCGACCTGATCGAAGGCGAGTGGGTGATGCGCTGCGAGGCGCGGACGCTCGACGATATCCGAGCGCTTGGCGGCAACGACATCGAGGACGAGAAGCGCTTTGCCACGGCCGCGCGCGTCTCGGAGATCAACCTGGCGCTCTATCGGGCGATGTGGCAGCCGCTGGTGCGCTCGATGTCCAGCCCGGCGGTCGCGGAAGCCATGCGCGAAATGCATCCGCTGCGCCTGCAATATACCGCCTTTGCCCAGCGCGGCCCCTTCTTCGACGCGATTGAACGTGCGGCATCCGAGGTCCGCGCGGATCGGCGGCCGGTCGCTTCGGACAATCCATTCCTGAAGGCGCAGGAGCAGGTCTCGGAAACGATTGTCCAGGCGCTGGATGGCTGGCGACAGTTCGTGGAACGGGCCTCCGAACAGATGTTCATGTCCGTCTATGGGTCACCCGTGCTTCAGGCGGCGGTGGGCATCGATCCCCGCTCGACGGCCCGCCCCCAAAGCGCGGCCCGGAGCCGGCTGCATGCGGAACTGAAAGCGAAGCGTATCGAGGAACTGCGGTCGGCCTTTGACAAGGGCGGCCTGCTCGAGGCGGCGGTGCGCAGCGTGCTCTATGTCGGGTCCGTGCGTGGCAGTGCTGACGAGCGTAGCTTCGGCGCGATCCGCCGGTTTCGCCACGAGGGTGACATGACGCGCCATCTGACGATCGCGGAGTTCAAGACCATAGTCCGCGAGCAGTTCTTCATGCTGCTGATCGATGAAAAGAAGGCGCTCGCTGCGATTCCAGCGCTGCTGCCGCCGGACGAAGCCGAGCGCGAGCGGGCGCTCGCCCTGATGGAGACGACGCTGACGGCGCGCGGACCGCTCGACACCAACGAAATATCCCGGTTCAACGAAGTGCGAAGGCTGTTCGGAGAGCATCGGCCGACGAGGCGGGCGCCGGGGCGTCCCAGGCTGTCCGTCGCCGCGCGGCGCGAGGATCGGGCATGAGCGCCGGCACGTCACCCGCGACCGACGAGGCACGACACACCAAGTACGATCGTCTGATCGCGGCGGCGAGGTCGAACGCCCCGGTTGTCACCATCGTCGCCCACCCCTGCGACGAGACGGCCCTGCGGGGCGCCCTCGAAGCCCGCGATCAGGGGCTGATCGTGCCCGTCCTCGTCGGCCCGCTGGCGAAGATCCGGGCTGTGGCCGAGGCCCACGGGCTTGACCTTTCAGGCGTCGAGCTCATCGATGCGCCGCATAGCGACGCCGCCGCCGAGCAGGCCGTCGCGCTGATCCGTGAAGGGCGCGGCGAGCTGCTGATGAAGGGCAGCCTGCATACTGACGAATTGATGCGGGCGGTCACCGCCTCTGCGACTGGCCTTCGCACCGGCCGGCGCATCAGCCACGTCTTCATCATGGACGTGCCCCATCATCCCGAGACACTCTTCATCACCGACGCGGCGATCAACATCTTTCCCGACCTCGATGCCAAGCGCGACATCATCCAGAACGCGATCGATCTTTGGGTCGCGATCGGGCTCGGCACGCCGAAGGTCGCGATCCTTTCAGCGGTGGAGACGGTCACGGCCAAGATACCCTCGACGATCGAAGCGGCGGCGCTGTGCAAGATGGCCGATCGCGGCCAGATCACCGGCGGAATCCTCGAGGGCCCGCTCGCTTTCGACAATGCGATCGATCCGGACGCCGCGGCCATCAAGGGGATCGTCTCCCCCGTCGCAGGCCATGCCCAGATCCTCGTGGTACCGGACCTTGAGGCTGGAAATATGCTGGCCAAGAACCTGACCTTCCTGTCACGCGCGGATGCGGCCGGCATCGTTCTGGGCGCGCGGGTGCCGATCGTGCTGACGTCGCGCGCCGATTCAGTCCGTACCCGGCTCGCCTCCTGCGCCGTTGCCGCCCTTTATGCGGCGGCGCGGCGACAGTCGACGACCGTTGCGGCGGGGTAGCGAATGGACGCGATTCTCGTCGTCAATGCCGGGTCGTCGAGCTTCAAGTTCCAGGTCTTCACGATCGAGGGCATGGTCCTCAACCGGGAAGTGCGGGGACAGATCGACGGCATCGGACGCCGGCCGCGATTGAAGGCCGTGGATCGTAGCGGCGCAGTCCTGGTCGACGAGACACTTGCGGCCGAGACGATCCCCAACCTGCCGGCAGCGATCAACTGCGCGGGAGACTGGCTACGACGGCTGCAAGGGTTTCGGCTTCTCGCGATCGGCCATCGCGTGGTGCATGGCGGCCCCGACCATGCGACGCCGGCCCTGGTGGACGAGACAATGCTCGACGCGCTGGCCGTCTATTCCGAGCTTGCCCCGCTGCACCAGCCCAACAATCTGCTGCCCATCCGGCTCGCCATGGCGATCAACCCGGACGTGCCGCAGGTCGCTTGTTTCGATACGGCTTTCCATCGCGGCCATGCGCTGGAGGCCGACTGCTATGCGCTGCCGAAGGCATTTTACGACGCCGGCGTCCGCCGCTACGGCTTTCACGGGCTGTCCTATGAATACATGGCAGGTCGGCTTCGCGAGGTCGCGCCCGAACGCGCCGCCGGTCGCACCATCGTGGCTCACCTCGGCAGTGGCGCCTCGATGTGCGCCCTTCGAGACGGGCGCAGCGTCGAGACCACCATGGGCTTCACCGCGCTTGACGGCCTTCCGATGGCAACGCGCCCGGGCCAACTCGATCCCGGTATCGTGCTCTACCTCATCATGCAGCGGGGAATGTCGGCCCAGGCCGTCTCGGACCTGCTCTATCACGAGGCCGGCCTGAAAGGGCTTTCGGGCATCTCGAACGACATGCGCGATCTGCTTGCGACGGATGACACGCGCGCGGCGCTCGCCATCGACCATTTCGTCCATCGCGCCGCGATCCTGGCCGGTTCGCTCGCGGCGGCGCTGGAGGGGCTCGACACCTTCGTCTTTACCGCCGGCATCGGCGAGAACTCACCGGAGGTGCGAGAGCGGATCGCTCGCCGCCTTGCCTGGCTCGGCGCGGAGCTCGACGAAAGTGCAAATGCCGCCGGCGCGACCGTGATCTCGACGCCTGAGAGTCGTGTTGCCCTTCTCGTCGTGCCGACCGACGAAGAACTGATGATCGCCCGCCATACGCTCCGTCTGATTTCCAGCC
>JAEWAD010000122.1 GCA_023391905.1 Pseudomonadota bacterium
GTGCAGGACGACGGTGCCGTAGGCGGTGCCGCTCATGCGGGCGTCGGAAATCCGCACCATGTCGGTGACGCCCTGCTGCAGCAGCTTGGCCGGAAGCGGCATGTTGCCGACCTCGGCCATGCCCGGATAGCCCTTCGGGCCGCAGTTCTTCAGCACCATGATCGAGCTGGCGTCGATATCGAGATCGGGATCGTCGATGCGCTGGTAGTAGTGCTCGATGGTCTCGAAGACGACGGCACGGCCACGGTGCTGCATCAGCGCGTCGGTCGCCGCCGACGGCTTGATGACGGCGCCGCCGGGAGCGAGATTCCCGCGCAGCACGGCGATGCCGCCCTGCGGCGTCAGCGGCTCGTCGAAGGAGCGGATGACTTCACCATTGTAGTTGGGCGCATCGGCGATGATCTCGCCGATGCTCGGGCCGGCGACGCTCGGCGCGTTGCCATGCAGCAGGCCGTGCTCATCGAGGACGCGCATGACGGCGCGCAGGCCGCCGGCATAGTAGAAGTCCTCCATCAGGTAGCTGCCGGACGGCATCAGGTCGACGATGGTCGGCACGTCGCGGCCGAACTTGTCCCAGTCGTCGAGCGACAGGTCGACGCCGAGGCGGCGGGCGACGGCGATCAGGTGGATGACGGCGTTGGTCGAGCCGCCGATGGCGCCGTTGACGCGGATGGCGTTCTCGAACGCCTCGCGGACGAGGATCTTCGACATTTTCACGTCGTCGCGCACCAGCTGGACGATGCGGCGGCCGGCTTCCTGCGCCAGGATGGCGCGGCGGGAGTCAACAGCGGGTATGGCGGCGTTGTCGGGCATGCCGATGCCGAGCGCCTCGACCATCGAGGCCATCGTCGAGGCGGTGCCCATGGTCATGCAGCTGCCGGCGGAGCGGCTCTGGCCCTGCTCGGCGGCGAGGAAGTCGTCGACCGACATGCGGCCGGCCTTCACGTCCTCGTAGAATTTCCAGACATGCGTGCCGGAGCCGATCGCCTTGCCGCGGAAATTGCCGTTCAGCATCGGGCCGCCTGAGACGGCGATCGTCGGCAGGTCGCAGCTCGCCGCGCCCATCAGCAGGGCTGGCGTGGTCTTGTCGCATCCGACGAGCAGGATGACGCCGTCGATCGGGTTGGAGCGGATCGATTCCTCGACATCCATCGAGGCCAGGTTGCGGAAGAGCATGGCCGTCGGCCGCATGTTGCTCTCGCCGAGCGACATCACCGGGAATTCGAGCGGGAAGCCGCCTGCCTCGTAGACGCCGCGCTTCACCTGCTCGGCGATGGTGCGCAGATGTGCGTTGCAGGGGGTCAGCTCCGACCAGGTGTTGCAGATGCCGATCACCGGGCGGCCGTCGAAGACGTCAGCCGGATGCCCTTCGTTCTTCATCCAGCTTCGATGCATGAAGGCATTCTTGCCCGCTCCCCCGAACCAGGAGGTGGACCGATACTTGCGTGGCTCATCCGCCATGGGTGCCTCTGGATATGTTTCTTATTGCAAAACACTATTCTGTATTACGTGATGCTGGGCCCTTTCCCTGTCCAAGTCAACAGACCCGTCTGCATGGATGGAACATGCGGGATTGCGCTTGGCCGGACCTGGTTCGGCTGCTAGAAGTTTTGCATTGAAGAATGACGTTTCTTGATGCCAAAGAGATTGCCGCGCATCGATGGCGGATATCTCCGGGAGGACTGACCGCCAATGACGGATGAGCGCTATAGGGTGCAGAGCCTCGGCCGCGCCCTCGATCTGCTCGACAGGATCGCCGAAAGCGGCCAGGACGGCGCGCGGCTGACCGATCTCGCCCGCGACATCGGCCTGTCGAAGCCGGCAGCCTACGCGATTCTCGTCACGCTCCGGGCGCGCGGCATCGTCACCGATGTCGGCGAGGGCATGACGCGGCGCTATCGGCTGGGCCTGTCGCTGCTGCGCCTCGGCGATCTCGCCGTATCGAACACGGGGCTTGCCGACATCGCGCTGCCCATCCTGCGCGATCTGACCCAGGCGATCGGCATGACCTCCCGCGTCGCCATGATGGACGACGGTTTCGCGGTGGTGATCGGCCGCGTCGATGCGCCGGGCGCCATTCGCTTCAACGCGGCGCTGGGCCGCCGCGAGCGGCCGCATTGCTCCGGTGTCGGCAAGGTCCTGCTGGCGGCGATGCCGCGCTCCAACGCGCTGGAACTCGTCGAGCGGGTCGGCCATTCGCCGCGGACGCCGAAGACGCTGAGCACGATCGAGGCGCTGAATGCCGATCTCGACCAGATCGCCGTCCGTCACTACGCGATCGACGACGAAGAGGATCACGAGGGCATCATCTGCGTCGCCGCGGCCGTGTTCGGGCGAGACGGCCAGACGGTCGGCGCGATCAGCGTCACCACGCTCAAGCAGCTTCTGCCGCAGGAGGCGGTCGGCTCGATCGCCGGGCCGCTGGTCCAGCACGCTGACCTGATCTCGCGGGCGCTGGGCGGTCCGACCGCGGCCGAGGCCTGGTTGCTCCGGCCGCAGGGCTAACGTCGACCTCTCCTGCGCAGTGTGGCCGGCGGGTGGAACTGCCGGCCGTCCGCCCAAGCCGCAGATCTTCCCATGCGCGAAGGTGAGGGCGGTCCGTGGAAGCCGAAATACTTCCAGACGCCGCCGCCGGGCTCCGCCTGGAGCGCGCAATCCCCGGCGACGGTGGATCGCTCATGCCTCGCCGTCGCCACTTGCGATCGAGCTGATCCTGCCTGGTCGCCGGCCCGGCGATCCCGACATCCCGCCAGAATCGTTCCTCGTCTCCGACGCCGGACCTCGTCCTGTCGCGCCCGCGGCAGGCGCCCGGCGGCATTTATCCTGACCGCTGCGCGGGGAGAGCACGGATTGACATTTGGTTGACGTAGTGGAAATGTAATTCCATACAAAATACTGTATCGCATTGCAAAACAAATGCGCTGCCGGCCAGAAACTGCATGAGCAGGCGCCGGCTCAGGGAACTCAATGGGAGGAGTGGCTATGATTACGAGACGTACGCTGTTGACGGCTTCGGCTGGTGGTCTGGTTATGGCCGGCCTGGGCGGGCGCGCCTTCGCTGCCGAGCTCGCCAAGCTCAAGCAGAAGGACAGTTACAAGATCGGCTTCGCGCAGACGGAGAGCAACAATCCGTGGCGCCTCGCGCAGACCGCGAGCATGAAAGACGAAGCGGCGAAGCGCGGCTGGCAACTGGTCTACACGGACGCCGCCGGCTCCGCCGCCAAGCAGGTCGCCGACGTTCGCTCGATGATCGCGCAGAAGGTCGACGTCATCCTGCTCGCCCCGCGCGAGGAGAAGCCGCTCATCCCGGCCGTGATGGAAGCCAAGAAGGCCGGCATTCCGCTGTTCCTCATCGACCGCAACGTCGACGCGACGCTGGCGACCGCCGGCAAGGACTATGTCGCCTTCATCGGCTCCGACTTCGTCAAGGAAGGCCACCAGGCCGCCGAGGCGCTGGTCAAGGCCGTGAACGGCCAGGCCAAGATCATCGAGCTGCAGGGCAGCACCGGTTCGTCGCCGGCGAACGACCGCATGAAGGGCTTCGCCGACTACATCAAGGACCATCCCGGCATGCAGATCATCGCATCGCAGTCGGGCGACTTCGCGCGCGACAAGGGCCGCCAGGTGTTCGAGACGCTGTACCAGGCGCATCCGGACGCCACCGCGCTCTACTCGCACAATGACGAGATGACCATGGGCGCGATCGCGGCGATGGAAGCGGCCGGCAAGGTTCCCGGCAAGGACCTGATCATTGCTTCGATCGACGGCACCAAGGACGCGACCCAGGCGCTGATCGACGGCAAGGTCTATGTCGTCGTCGAGTGCAATCCGAAGTTCGGCCCCAAGGCCTTTGACGCCGTCGAGCGCTATGGCCGCGGCGAGGCCATCGATACCTGGCTCGTCAACGACGACCGCGTCTTCACCAAGGAGAACGCGGCCGAATACATGCCCGAAGCGTACTGATCGACCGGATCGAGGGGGCGCCGCGCCAAGCGGCGTCCCCGCTATCGCCCGGGCGACAGCCCGGATATCCGCGACAGTCCGCCAGGGTACCCCATGGATACAGGAACACGCCCGATGCCGCTGCTGGCCATGCAGGGCATCGACAAGAGCTTTGGCGGCATTCCGGCGCTGTCCGGCGCCTCGCTCGAGGTCGCGCCCGCCGAGGTCATGGCCTTGATCGGCCAGAACGGCGCCGGCAAGTCGACCATGATCAAGATCCTCAACGGCGCCGTCACCAGCGACGGCGGCTCGATCACCTTCGGCGGCTTGCCCTGGTCGGCGACCTCGCCGCAGGCGGCGCAGCGTGGCGGCATCTCGACGATCTTCCAGGAGATCAACCTGATCGCCTTCCGCTCGGTCACCGAGAACATCTATCTCGGCCGCGAGATCAAGACCCGCTTGGGCTTCCTCGACTGGCGCGCCATGCATGAGGGCGCGCGCGGCCTTCTGGCCCGCTTCGACGTCTTCGTCGACGTGCGCGAGCCGCTGATGAATTTCTCGACGGCGATCCGCCAGATGGTGGCCATCGCCCGCGCCGTCTCGTTCGAGGCGCGCCTGGTGATCATGGACGAACCGACCTCGTCGCTCGACGAGAGCGAGGTGCAGATCCTCTTCCAGACCATTCGCCAGCTGAAGGCGCACGGCGTCGCGGTGGTGTTCGTCAGCCACAAGCTCGACGAGCTCTATGCCGTCTGCGACCGGGTGACGGTGATGCGCGACGGCCGCACGGTGGTCGTCGCCGACCTGGCCGACATGAGCAAATTGCAGCTCGTCGCCGCGATGCTGGGCCGCGACCTCGCCGAGATCCGCAAGGCCGGCTCGACCGCCTTCGGCGAAGGCGGCGACGCGATCGGCGAAGAGCTTTTGGAGACCAGGGGTCTCGCCGTTGGCCGCCGCGTGCAATCCGCCGATATCGCGGTCCGGCGAGGGGAGATCGTCGGTCTGGCCGGTCTGCTCGGCTCGGGACGTTCCGAAACGGCGCGCGCGGTCTTCGCCGCCGAGCCGCATACCGCCGGCACGGTTCGCTTCGCCGGCCGTGAGGTCGATTTCGGTTCGCCCCAGGCGGCGATCGCCGCCGGCCTCGGCTTCTGCACGGAAGACCGCAAGATCGACGGCATCGTGCCGGAAATGTCGGTGCGCGAGAACATGACGCTGGCGCTGCTGCCGGCGCTGGCGCGCTCCGGCATCGTCGACGAGGCGCGGCAGAACGAAATCGTCAAGCGCTTCATCGCCGAGATCGGCATCAAGTGCTCCAGCCCGGAGCAGAAGATCCGCGAGCTCTCGGGTGGCAACCAGCAGAAGGTCCTGCTGGCGCGCTGGCTGTGCATGGATCCGAAGCTGCTGATCCTCGACGAGCCGACGCGCGGCATCGATGTCGGCGCCAAGGCCGAGATCCAGCGCCTGATCCGCGGCTTCGCCGAGCGGGGGCTCGGCGTGCTGATGATCTCCTCGGAGCTCGAGGAAATCGTCGAGGGGGCCGACCGCGTCTTCGTCCTGCGCGAGGGGCGCACGGTCGAAACGCTCGAAAAGGATCAGATCAGCGAAGCCGCGCTGATGAACGCCATGGCGCATGGCGGCGAAGCCGATGCAACTTCCCCGAAGGGGGCGTCCGTTGTCTGATATCTCCATTTTCCTCCGGCGCTGGGGGGCCGTGCTGGCGCTCGGCCTGCTGGTCGCCTTCAACCTGGCCTTCACGCCGCATTTCGCCACCACCCAGACGCTCGCCATCAACCTGACGCAGGTTGCGGTGGTCATGATCGTCGGTGTCGGCATGACACTGGTCATCGCGACCGGCGGCATCGACCTCTCGGTCGGCTCGCTGATGGCGATCGCCGGCGCCATCTCGCCGATGATCTTCACCGGGCAGCTGTTTCCGGTCTCGAACCTCTATGTCGGCATCGCGCTCGGCATCGTCCTGCCGGTGCTGGTGGCGGGCATGTTCGGCTATTTCAACGGCTGGCTGATCACCCGCTTCTCGATCCAGCCGATCATCGCGACGCTGGTCCTGTTCATCGCCGGTCGCGGCATCGCCCAGGTCTGGACGAATGGCGACCTGCAGGTGTTCAAGGTGCCGGAGTTCCAGCAGATCGCCATCGGCCGGTTGCTGGGCGTGCCGTTCCAGGTCTGGATCATGGCGGTGATCGTCATCGCCGCCACCTGGACCCTGCGCAAGACGGTCTTCGGCCGCCAGGTTCTGGCGATCGGCGGCAACGAGGCGGCGGCGCGGCTCGCCGGCGTCCCGGTCGTGCGGGTCAAGACGCTCGTCTATGTCATCTCGGGCATCTGCAGCGGCATTGCCGGCCTCATCGTCATTGCGATGAACTCGGCCGCCGACGCCAATCTGATCGGCCTCGGCGTCGAGCTCGACGCCCTCGCCGCGGTCGCGGTCGGCGGCACGCTCCTGACCGGTGGTCGCGCGACCATCCTCGGCACGCTGATCGGCGCGCTCATCATCCAGCTCGTCCGCTACACCCTGCTCGCCAATGGCGTGCCGGATTCGGCGGCCCTCATCGTCAAGGCCGGGTTGATCATCCTGGCCGTCTGGCTGCAGCGACAGGACAGGGCATGACCTCGATCGCAACCTTCCGCGGCGCGACCCGCGAGATCCGCTTCCCGCAAGGGCTCGGCGTCGTCCTTCTCCTGCTCGCCCTCGTCGCCTTTGGCGGCTGGCGCTACGACGGCTTCCTCGGCAGCTACAACGTGCTGTCGGTGCTGCGCTATTCGTCGATGTTCGCGCTCGTGTCGCTCGGCATGTGCTTCGTCATCATGACCGGCGGCATCGACCTGTCGGTCGGTTCGGTGGCGGCGCTCGGCTCCGTCGTCTCGGCGATCCTGAGCCCGTATGGCCTGCTGCCCGGCCTCTTGGGCGGCGTCCTCGTCGGAGCGGCGGCCGGCACGATCAGCGGCCTCGTCATCACGCGCCTCAAGATCCTGCCGTTCATCGCGACGCTCGCCGTCATGCTGGCGGCGAGCGGCACGGCGCTCCTGCTCGCCGGCAACCAGTCGGTCTCCGTCTCCTACGACACCGCGTTCACGACGCTCGGCCAGGGCGACCTGCTCGCGCCGTGGCGCCCGGAATGGATCGATGCCGAGGATGCCGGTTGGTTCGCCGGCGCGCTTGGCTTCCTCTTCGGTTTCCCGACGCCGGCCTGGATCGCACTCGCCGCCTATGGGCTCGGCGTCATCGTCATGCGCTGGCGCGCCTTCGGCCGGCACGTGCTCGCTGTCGGCGGCGGCGAGGAAGCGGCGCTGCTGATGGGTCTTCCCGTCGGCCGTACCATCTTCATCGTCTACCTGATTTCCGGCAGCCTGGCCGGGCTGGCAGGCGTGATCCTGGCGGCGCAGTTCGGCGCCGGCCAGCCGGTCGAGGGCGCGGGCTGGGAGCTCTTCGCCATCGCCTCGGTGGTCGTCGGCGGCACGCTGCTCACCGGCGGCAAGGGCTCGGTCGTCGCGACGCTCGCCGGTTCGCTGCTGCTCGGGCTGATCTACACGATCCTCAACTTCGAGAACGGCATGGGCTGGATCTCGCTCTCCGCCTACTGGCAGTCGGTCGTCCGCGGCGCCTTCCTGCTGGTCGTCGTCATCATCCAGGCGAGCTTCGTGAAAAACACAAAGAGCTGATCGCGCTCGTCGCGATCCGCATTCCGGAAGGTCCGCCGCGTCCGGGCCTTCCTTTCATGCCTTCGCGCCCAGGCGAGGCGACAAACAGGCTCGGGGGAGAGCAAGAATGATCGAGAGCTTCGTGTTCGGGCATCTGGATGGGGAAGTCGTCCGTGGCTTCGTCCTGCGCAATCGCAACGGCCTGTCGGCCAAGCTGATTACCTATGGCGCGCGGCTGACCGAGCTGCATGCCCCGGGTCGCGACGGCGAGATGGCCGACATCGTGCTCGGCTTCGACGACGTCGCCTCCTATGTCGCCACCGACACCTATTTCGGCGCGACCTGCGGCCGCTATGGTAATCGCATCCGCGACGGCCGCTTCTCGCTCGACGGCGAAGCGTTCCAGCTGTCGCTGAACGAGGGCGCCAACCATCTGCATGGCGGCATCGCCGGCTTCGACCGCAAGAACTGGGACGCGACTGTCGACGAGGCGACCAACACGGTCACTTTCACGGCGGTGTCGCCGCATGGCGAGGAGGGCTATCCCGGCACGGTCAATCTCTCGGCCAGCTATAGGCTGACCGACGACGACCGGCTGGAGATCGCCATTCGCGGCATGACCGACCGGCCGACGATCCTGAACGCCGTGCACCACACCTACTGGAACCTGGCCGGCCACGGCTCCGGTGATGTCCGTGACCAGGTCCTGGTCCTCAATTCCGATTTCTACACGCCGATCGACGCGGAACTGCTGACCACAGGCGAGGTCCTCGCCGTCGCCGGCACGCCGTTCGATTTCAGCACCCCGAAGGCGATCGGCACGGATATCGACGCGCTCGCCGATGTCGGCACCGGCCATCTCGTCGGCGGCGGCTACGACCACAACTGGTGCCTGAAGGGCGATGGCGAGGCGCTTCGCCTCTGCGCCCGCGTCGTCGATCCGGCCTCGGGCCGCGGCCTCGAGTTGCACACCACCGAGCCCGGCGTGCAGTTCTACACCGGCGGCTATCTCAACGAGACGGTGATCGGCAAGTCCAACAAGCCCTATTGCCGTTTCGCCGGTTACACCTTCGAGACCCAGAAGTTCCCGGATACGCCGAACTTCGCCCACTTCCCGAGCACGATCGTCGCGCCGGGGGAAGTGTACGACCACCGCATGTCGGTTCGGCTCTTCGTCGAATAGGATCTCGGCTCTCGAAGCAAATTGCCGCCACGCGCCCGCTACTCGGCCTCGAACGCTCGACGCGCCGCGCGGACGCTGGCGACGATGTGGCGTTGTACTTCGGCGACGCGGCGAAGCCGGTGCGTGTCGGGGTGGGATACCAGCCAGTAGCTGCGCGTGAAGCGGATCGCGGGGAGCAGGCGCTTCAGTTCGGGGAAACCCTGCGCGGCGTAGTCGTGCAGGATGCCGATGCCGTGGCCGGCGCGCACGGCTTCCATCTGCCCCATCACGCTGCCGCACTCGAAGCGGCGATCCATCAGCTGGCCGAGGCGGTCGGCATAGTCGAGCGCGCGGCTATAGACGAAATCCTCGACATGCGTGACGAACAGCCGCCCGGCGAGATCCGCCTCGCGCTCGATCGGACCCGTTTCGGCCAGGTAGCTCTCCGAGGCGTAGACGCTGAGCGTGTAGTCGGTGAGCTTCTGCACCAGCATGCGGCCCTGCTTGGGCCGGTCGAGCGTGATGACGATGTCGGCCTCGCGGCGCGACAGCGAGAAGGTTCTGGGCAGCGGCACCAGCTGGATGACGAGACCGGGATAGCGCGCCGCCATGCCGCCCAGCGCCCGCGCCAGGAAATAATTGCCGAGCCCGTCCGGCGCCCCGACACGGACGGGGCCGCTGATTGCCTGCGTCGTGCCTGAAAGCTCCGCCTCGAGTTGCAGGAACTCGGACTCGACCCGCTCCGCCGTTGCCAGCAGGGCTTCCCCGGCGGGGGTGAGCACGCTGCCCTGCGTCTGCCGCTCGACCAGCTTGGTCGAAAGCTCCTCCTCCAGCGCGGTCAGCTGGCGGCCGACGGTGGCGTGGTTGAGCCCGAGCCGCTTGGCGGCGCCCGCCAGTTGGCCGGTGCGCGCGACGGCGAGAAAGATGCGAATGCGATCCCAATCCATGGCTGGACTATAATTTTCGCACATCGGAAGCGCAATTGCCGAGATTGTTGTGCAATTCTGCTGGGTTCATAAGCTCGGTATCGAAACCGGCTTGTGGAGGGCGAAATGCCGAACCTGATTTCCCATTTCATCGGCGGCAACATGGTTGCCGGACAAAGCGGCCGCACGGCACCCGTCTATAACCCGGCAACCGGCGAGCAGACCGGCCTGGTGCCGCTCGCCTCGACGGCCGAGGTTCGCGAGGCGGTTGCCGCCGCTCGGCGGGCGCTGCCCGGGTGGGTCGCGACGACGCCACTCCGCCGCGCCCGTATCCTCAACAAGTTCCTCCGCATCCTCGAAGAACGCACCGACGAGCTGGCGGCGGTCATCACCGCCGAGCATGGAAAGGTGCTTTCCGACGCCAAGGGCGAGATCCAGCGCGGCATGGAGGTGGTCGAGTTCGCGACCTCGGCGCCGCAGCTCCTGAAGGGCGAGGTCACCGAGAACGTCGGCACCCGCGTCGACAGCCACTCCCTGCGTCAGCCGCTCGGCATCGTCGCCGGCATCACGCCGTTCAACTTCCCGGCCATGGTGCCGATGTGGATGTTCCCGGTCGCGCTCGCCTGCGGCAACTGCTTCATCCTGAAGCCGTCGGAACGCGATCCCTCCGCCTCGCTTCTCGTCGCCGAATGGCTGAAGGAGGCGGGCCTGCCCGACGGCGTCTTCAGCGTCGTGCATGGCGACAAGGAGGCGGTCGACGCCATCCTGACCGACCCGGACATCGCCGCCGTCAGCTTCGTCGGCTCGACGCCGATCGCCCGCTACATTTATGAAACCGCGGCCAGGACCGGCAAGCGCTGCCAGGCGCTGGGCGGCGCCAAGAACCACATGATCATCATGCCGGACGCCGATCTCGACCAGGCGGTCGATGCGCTGATGGGCGCCGCCTATGGCTCGGCCGGCGAGCGCTGCATGGCGATCTCGGTGGCGGTGCCGATCGGCGAGAAGACGGCCGACGCGCTGATGGCCAAGCTGGAGCCGAAGGTGCGTGCGCTCAATATCGGGCCCGGCACGGATCCCGAGGCCGAGATGGGCCCGCTGGTCACCGCCCAGCACCTTGCCAAGGTGCGCGGCTATGTCGATGCCGGCGTCGCCGAAGGCGCCAGGCTCGTGGTCGATGGCCGCGACTTCAGGCGCCAGGGCTATGAGAACGGCTATTTCATCGGCGGCACGCTGTTCGACAACGTCACCACCGACATGACGATCTACAAGGAAGAGATCTTCGGGCCGGTTCTGGCGGTGGCGCGCGCGCCCGACTATGCGACCGCCGCCAAGTGGATCAACGAGCACGAGTTCGGCAACGGCACCGCGATCTTCACCCGCGCCGGCGACGCGGCGCGCGAGTTCGCGCGGCGCATCCAGGTCGGCATGGTCGGCATCAACGTGCCGATCCCGGTGCCGATGGCCTTCCACTCCTTCGGCGGCTGGAAGTCCTCGCTGTTCGGCGACCATCACATGCACGGGCCGGAAGGCATCCGCTTCTATACCCGCCTCAAGACCATCAC